>NZ_JBTIXF010000006.1:0-162693 GCF_055793945.1 Plantactinospora sp. A48
GCTCCCGAGGGTGGGTCCTGGCAGAGGCGGGGGGGGGGGTGGTGGGTTTCTGTCCCCCCGCGAGGGGACAAAAAAACCCCACGATCCACTCGTCAGAACGCCCGGACGTACTGGTCGGGCCAGTGCGGCTCGGCGCCCAGCCGGGTCGCTGCGCGCCGGGCCCAGTACGGGTCGCGCAGCAGTTCACGGCCGAGCAGCACCAGATCGGCCTGGCCGGTGGCCACGATCTCCTCGGCCTGCTCGGGCTCGCTGATCAGGCCCACGGCGCCGGTCGGCACGCCGGCGTCCCGGCGCACCCGGGCGGCCAGCGGCACCTGGAAGCCGGGGCCCACCGGGATGTCGGCCCGGGCGGCGGCGCCGCCGGACGAGCAGTCGATCAGGTCCACGCCGGCGGCGGCCAACTCCTTGGCCAGTACGACGCTGTCGTCGACCGTCCAGCCGCCCTCGACCCAGTCGGTGGCCGAGATCCGGGCCAGCACCGGTACGTCGGCACCCACCGCCGCGCGGACCGCCTGCGCGACCTCCAGCGTGAGCCGCATCCGGCCGGCGCGGTCCCCGCCGTACCCGTCGGTGCGGGTGTTGGTCAGCGGCGACAGGAACTCGTGGAGCAGATAACCGTGCGCGGCGTGCAGTTCCACGGCCGCGAAACCGGCCTCCAGCGCCCGCCCGGCGGCGGCGGCGAAGGCCGCGACCACCCGGTCGATGCCCGCCGCGTCCAGCGCGGCCGGCACCCGGTACCCGGACACGAACGGCTGGTCGGTGGGGCCGACCGGGGTCCACCCGCCGTCGGCGTCAGGCACTCCGCCGCTTGCCGAGGCCCACGGCCGGTACGTCGAGGCCTTGAACCCGGCGTGCGCGAGTTGCACGGCCGGCACGGCGCCCTGTTCGGCGAGGAACCGGGCGATCGGTCGCCAGGCGTCCACGTGCGCGTCCGACCAGATCCCGGTGTCCTGCGGGCTGATCCGCCCCTCGGGAACGACGGCGGTCGCCTCGGTGAGGACGAGTCCCACCCCGCCCACGGCACGGGCGCCCAGGTGGATCCGGTGCCAGTCGGTGGGCAGCCCGTCCGGATCGGCACTGTACTGGCACATCGGTGCCATGGCGATCCGGTTGGGCAGGGTGACCCCGCGCAGGTCAAGCGGGCGGAACAACGATGTCACGGGTACTCCTCGGACGGCGGATCGGAAGGCTGGGCGGGCCGGAAGGTTAGGCGGGCCGGAAGGTTAGGAAGGCCGGAAGGTTAGGAAGGGCCCCTTCCTATACAAAAAGCGATAACAGGGGGCCCTTCCTTTCCGTCAGGCGGGGACGGGTTCGGCGGATGGTGCCGGTGCCGGTGCCGGTTCGGGGATCGGTGCCGGGGTCGGGTCCACGAGGTCGCGGCGGCCGGCCGAGTTGTACCGGGCGCGGTCGAGGATGCCCTCCCGGGCGGCGACCACGGTGGGCACCAGGGCCTGGCCGGCCACGTTGGTGGCGGTACGCATCATGTCCAGGATCGGGTCGATGGCCAGCAGCAGTCCGGCGCCGGCCAGTGGCAGGCCGAGCGTACTCAGGGTCAGGGTGAGCATCACCAGCGCACCCGTCAGGCCGGCGGTGGCGGCGGAGCCGACCACCGAGACGAAGACGATCAGCAGGTAGTCGACCGGCCGCAGGTGCAGGCCGAAGACCTGGGCCACGAAGATCGCGGCCAGGGCCGGGTAGACCGCGGCGCAGCCGTCCATCTTGGTGGTCGCGCCGAACGGCACGGCGAACGCGGCGTACTCGCGGGGGACGCCGAGCCGCTCCACGGAGCGCTGGGTCACCGGCATGGTGCCCACCGAGGAACGGGACACGAAGGCGAGTTGGATCGCCGGCCAGGCCCCGGCGAAGAAGCGCAGCGGGTTGAGCCGGCCGGCGGCGACCAGCACGGTCGGGTAGACCACGAACAGCACCAGGGCGCACCCGACGTAGACCGCCGTGGTGAACTTCGCCAGCGGGGCCAGCAGGTTCCAGCCGTACGCGTCGATGGCGTGCCCGATCAGGCCGAGCGTGCCGAGCGGGGCCAGCCGGATGACCCACCACAGCGCCTTCTGGACGATTTCCAGGACGGCCTTGTTGAGCGCCACGAACGGTTCGGCGACGGCACCGGCGGCCAGCGCCGCGGCACCGACCACGATCGCCAGGAAGACGATCTGCAGCACGTTGCCCTCGACGAACGCGCCCACCGGGTTGGTCGGGATGATGCCGGTGAGGAAGTCGGTCCACGAGCCGGTGTGTTTGGGCGGGGCGGCGCCGGCCAGGTCCAGCGTGACGCCCCGGCCGGGGTTGACCAGCAGGCCGAGGCCGATGCCGATGAGCACGGCGACCAGCGCGGTGATGCCGAACCACAGCAGGGTCTTGAGGGCCAGCCGGGCGGCGTTGGCCACGCCGCGCAGGCTGACGACGCTGACCACCAGCGCGGTGAACACCAGCGGCGGTACGGCCAGCTTGAGCAGTTGTACGAAGAGGCTGCCGACGGTGCCCAGCGTGCTGGACAGCCAGGCGACGTCGCCGTTACGGGCCAGGAAGCCCAGGACGACGCCGAGCACCAGGCCGGCGAGGATCTGGACGGAGAACGGGATTCTGCGCAGAGCGGTAGGCATGGGATGTCCAGTCGGATTCTCTCGGGAACGGACCGGGTTCACCGGACCGAGGGCGGGTCTGTGGGGGTCACCTCTGCCCGCCTGGTGGCGGGCTCAACGTCGCGGACGTGGCGACGGGTGTGGCGGGATCAACGTCGCCGACGTGGCGACGGGTCAGTGCCGGCCCGGACAGATGCCGCTGGCCTGCCGTCGCAGATCGACGTACAGGCGCACGGTGAGAAACCAGATGTTGGTCATCGTTGGCTGACGATACGCCGGGGCGGCTCCGCCAGGAAGGAGCGCTGGTCGTGATACTCCTTACCGGGCCGCTGGGAATACCGGACCGGCCCCGGCCACCTACCGGCCGCGACCGTCCGGCCGGGCGGTGTCAGCCAGGGCGCGGGTCATCGTTTCGGGGCGCCGAAGCGCCAGCAGGGTGCCCAGGGTGGTGGCCCAGAGCACCAGGTCGGCCAGGAGCAGCCGCTCCAGCGTCCCCACCACATGGCCCCGGCCCACCAGCAGCATCGCCAGCCCGACCGCCACCGACAGCGGCAGGGCCACCGCACTGGCCGTACCCGAGAGGCGGCGCGGGGCCGGGACCGGCGCGTACAGGGTGACGGCCAGCATGGCGAAGACGATCGAGGCGACCGCCGCGATGCTGGCGCCGCCGTGCGTCAGGTCAGCCACCCCCGCCCGCTGGAACGGCGGTAGCGGACAGCCGGCGTCGCAGGTCACCAACCCGGAGATCGCGGTGGCGGCGCCGCCGGCCACCAGCAGCGCGGTGGCGATCGGAACGACAGGTGCCAGCGCCACGGCCAGCAGCAGCAACCCGACCGCCAGCCCCAGCACACCGGCCCGGTACGTCCCGGCGTACCGGCTGCCCGCGACGCCGGCCTCGCTGACGTACCCGGTGAATCCGGGGGTGGGACCGGCGACCAGCGCGACGGTCACCGCGGCCGTGCCAGCCACCGCACACAGCGCGGCCAGCGCCCCGGCCACCCGGCGCGGCCACCCGTTGTTGATCACCAGGTAAACCTATCCGGGAGCTTTCCGGCGGGCCGGATATCCTGGCCGGCGGGTCGGCCGCCGCTATCCGGACCGCCCGACCCGTCCATCCCCCGCCGCGCCCGAACTCCCGGACCGGGACGAGGAGCGCGGTTGGCGCGACGAAGGGTTGAGCGATGACCACGGCGTACCTCGTCTCCGGTGTCCGCACCCCGATCGGCCGCTACGGCGGCGCGCTGGCCGGCGTCCGGCCGGACGACCTGGCGGCACACGCCATCCGGGAGCTGGTCGCCCGGCACCCGGGGGTGGACTGGGCGGCCGTCGACGACGTCGTTCTCGGCTGCGCCAACCAGGCCGGCGAGGACAACCGCAACGTGGCCCGGATGGCGGCCCTGCTCGCGGGCCTGCCCGAGCAGGTACCGGGCACGACCGTGAACCGGCTCTGCGGCTCGGGCCTGGACGCCCTCGCGATGGCCGGCCGGGCGATCGTCGCCGGGGAGGCCGACCTGATGGTGGCCGGCGGGGTGGAGAGCATGACCCGGGCACCGGTGGTGATGCCCAAGGCCGGTACGGCGTGGAGCCGTACCCCGGAGGTGTTCGACACCACCATCGGGTGGCGGCTGGTGAACCCGAAGATGAAGGCCGGCTGGGGCGTCGACTCGATGCCCGAGACGGCCGAGAACGTGGCGGCCGAGTACGGCGTCGACCGGGCCAGCCAGGACGAGTTCGCGCTGCGGTCGCAGCAGCGGGCGGCCAAGGCGCAGGCCAACGGCCGGCTCGCCGAGGAGATCGTGCCGATCGAGGTGCCCGAGGGTCGACGCGGTACCCGACTCGTGGAGGTCGACGAGCATCCCCGGGAGACATCCCTGGAGAAGTTGTCGGCGTTGCCCACCCCGTTCCGGTCCGGCGGCACCGTGACCGCCGGCAACTCGTCCGGGGTCAACGACGGCGCCGTCGCGTTGCTGGTGGCCAGCGCGGCGGCGGTGGACCGGTACGACCTCACCCCGCTGGCCCGGCTCGGCGGTGCCGCGGCGGCCGGGGTGGCACCGCGGATCATGGGCATGGGCCCGGTGCCGGCGACTCGGAAGCTGCTCGGGCGCACCGGCCACGACCTGGCCGACATCGACGTGGTGGAGCTGAACGAGGCGTTCGCCGCGCAGGCGGTGGCGGTGCTGCGCGAGTTGGGCCTGCCGGTCGACGCCGAGCACGTCAACCCCAACGGTGGTGCCATCGCGCTCGGACATCCGCTGGGCGCCAGCGGTGCCCGGCTGGCGCTGACGGCCGCCATCGAGCTGCGCAACCGGAGTGCGGCCCGGGCGCTGGCGACCATGTGTATCGGGGTTGGTCAGGGCATCGCCCTGTTGCTGGAGGCGCCGAACTGAGTCACGGCTCGAATTCGTCGATCCCACCCCTGCCGGCCGCCGCCGCCGCGCCGTATGCTCGGGAGCCATCCGCGTCCGGCGGCGACCGGGCGGCTGACGCCGGTCGGGCCGGCGTGGCCGGCGGCGGAGTCTGATCATCAGGCCGGTCGGGCCGGCCGTCGAGGGGACCGAGGCGGGCGATGGGACAGCCGGACGAGCTACCCGTGGAGATCGATCTCAGCCGGCCGAGTGCGGCGCGGGTGTACGACTACTTCCTGGGCGGCGCGCACAACTTCGAGGTCGACCGGCAGTTGGCCGAGCAGATCGCGAGCATGACGCCGAACCTCGCCGACACCATGCGGGCCGGCCGGGCGTTCCTGCGCCGCGCGGTCCGGGTGCTGCTGGCCGAGGGGATCGACCAGTTCCTCGACATCGGTTCCGGGATCCCCACCGTCGGCAACGTCCACGAGGTCGCGGAGACGGTCAACCCGGCGGCCCGGGTCGTGTACGTCGACATCGACCCGGTCGCCGTGGCGCACAGTCGGGAGATCCTCGCCGGCAACGATCGCGCCACGGTGCTGCACGGTGACCTGCGCGAGCCCGAGCGGATCCTGGACGGGGCCAAGGCGTCCGGCCTGATCGACCTCGACCGGCCGCTCGGGGTGCTGCTGGCCGGGGTGGTCCACTTCATCCCCGACGCCGACGATCCGGAGCGCATCCTGGCCACCCTGCGCGCCGCCACCGCGCCCGGCAGTCATCTGGTGATCTCCCACTCCACGTACGAGGACCAGCCGCGGGAGATGCTGGACGCGCAACGGCTGTCCGCGCGGACCGCGACCGAGATCACGTTGCGCTCGCGGGACCGGATCACCGGCTTCTTCGGCGACTTCACCCTGCTCGAACCGGGCGTCGTACACATGCCGCTGTGGCGGCCCGACGCGTCGTCCGACCTGGACGAGCACCCTGAGCGGTTCGGCGCGTTCGGCGGCGTCGGGCGCAACGACCGCCGCGCGGACGAGACCCGCTGACCGTGTCGTTGCCCGCCCCAGACCCGGGAGACGCCCCAGACCCGGGGAACGCGCCAGGCCCGAGCGGCGGGTCAGGCCCGGGAGACGCCCCGGACCTCGCAGTCGGGGCGGAGCCCGGCGAGGAGTACGACCGGCTCGGGGCCGAGCGGTACGCGCGCCGGTGGTCCCGCACCGCCGCGCGGCTCGGGTACGTGCCGATGAGTTCCCCCGAGACCGAGCAGGTGCTGCTGGAGCTGACCCGCCGGTTGGCCCGGGCGGTGCTCGCCGAGCCCTTCGACGCAGCCGTCGGTGCCGCCGTCGGGCGGGCCCTGGTGACCGCCCATCTCACCGAACCGGCGATCGCCGACGAGTCGGTGCGGGTCCTCGGTGCCGACCTGCTGCCGCAGGTGCTGCCCCGCTGGCAGGACTCACCGGCCCACCGGGACCGGGTGGCCCGGTTGCAGGGTGGGCTGGCCGCCGGCTTCGCCCGGGCGCTGCGGGACCGGACGTTCAGCCAGCAGGAACGGATCGCCCGGTCCGCCTGGGTGGCCCGGGATCAGGCCGAGCAGGCGCTGCGGGACAGCGAGACGCGGTTCCGCGCGCTGTTCACCGGCGCCGCCGTCGGGATCGGGATCGCCGACATCGACGGGCGGATCGTGGACGTCAACCAGTCCTTCACCGACATGCTCGGCTACACCGTCGACGAGCTGCGGCGGATGAGCGTCGCCGACCTGTTCCACGCCGACGACGCCGCCGGGATGTGGGAGCTGTACGCCGAACTGGTCGAGGGCAAGCGGGACACCGCGCGGACGGAGAAGCGCTTCTACCGTCGGGACGGCACCGCGATCTGGACCGAGTGCGCCGCCTCGCTGATCCGGTACGACGACGGCCGGCCCCGATACACGGTCGCGATGATCGAGGACATCACCGAGCGGTACGAGTTGCAGCAGCGGCTACGGTTCCAGGCTCTGCACGACCCCCTGACCGGGTTGCCGAACCGGACGATGTTCTTCGACCGGTTGGACACGCTCATCGGCAGCGCCGCGCCGGACGCCCGGATCGGGGTGTGCTTCCTCGACCTGGACGGGTTCAAGACGGTGAACGACACCCTCGGGCACGGCGTGGGGGACCGGCTGCTGGTCGTGGTGGCGCGGCGGCTCGCCTCGTTCGTGGCCGGCCAGGGCCACCTGGTGGCGCGGATGGGCGGTGACGAGTTCGTCATCCTGGTGGAGGACTGCGCGGGCCGGGACGACGTCGTGGCGGTGGCCGAGATGGCGCTGGCCGCGGTCAGCGAACCGATCCTGGTGGACGACCAGCAGGTCACCGTGTCGGCCAGCGTCGGGGTGGTGGACGGCGGGCTGGCCGACACCACCTCGTCGGAGCTGATGCAGGCCGCCGACACGACCCTCTACTGGGCCAAGTCCGAGGGACGCGGCCGGTGGGCCGTGTACGACCCGCAGCGCGGGGCCCGTGACCTCGCCTCGGCGGCGCTCGCCGCGCGGCTGCCGGCGGCGCTGGAGCACGGCGAGTTCACCCTGGAGTACCAGCCCATCGTTCCGCTCCAGGACGACGTACGGCCGGCCGGGTCCGGCCGGGTCGGGTCGGCGTGCGCGGTGGAGGCCCTGGTCCGGTGGGACCATCCCGTGCTCGGCCGGCTCGGCCCGGCCCGGTTCATCGGGCTGGCCGAGAAGACCGGGTTGATCGTCGGGCTGGGCCGATGGGTGCTGCGCCAGGCCTGCGCGGACGCGGCCGAATGGTTGCTGCGGTATCCCGAGCAGCCGTTGGTGGTGAGCGTCAACCTGGCCGCCCGCCAGGCCCGCGACCCGGACATCGTCAGCACGGTCACCGCGGCCCTGCGCGACGCCGGCCTGCCGGCCGAGTTGCTCCAGTTGGAGCTGACCGAGAGCGCGGTGATGACCAGCGCCGGCGAACCGCTGCGGTCGCTGCGCGGGTTGTCCGCACTGGGTGTCCGGCTGGCCATCGACGACTTCGGTACCGGCTACTCCAACCTGGCGTACCTGCGCAAGCTGCCGATCCACAACGTGAAGCTCGCGGGGGAGTTCGTCGAGGGGGTGGGTCTGGACGACCCGGTCGGCGCCCGCGGTGAGCGGATCGTCGACGCGCTGGTCCGGCTCGCCCACGCGCTGGACCTGACCGTCACGGCCGAGGCGGTGGAGACGGCCGAGCAGGCCGATCGGCTGCGCGCGCTCGGTTGCGACACCGGGCAGGGGCGTTGGTTCGGCCCGCCGGTGCCGGCCGCCCGGATCGACACGGCGCTGGCCGGTGGCGGCCCTTGCGCGGGTACGGCAGGCTGAGGGGTGTGGACCTGACCGACACGAACGGGCTCGTGACCCTGCTGGCCGGGCTGGCCATCGTGGTCGGACTCGTCTCGATGGTGCTGCCCGGTGTGCCGGCCCTGCCGGTGTGCTGGGCCGGGGTGCTGGGGTGGGCGCTGTTCAGCGACGCCGGCGCCGGCCGGTGGGTGGTGCTGGCCATCGCCACGGCGCTGGCGATCGGCGGTACGGTGATCAAGTATCTGCTGCCCGGCCGCAACCTCAAGCGCAGTGGGGTGCCGACGCTGTCCCTGTTCGCCGGCGCGGTGCTGGGGATCGTGGGTTTCTTCGTCATCCCGGTGGTCGGCCTGATCATCGGTTTCGTCCTCGGGGTCTTCCTGGCCGAGCTGGCCCGGCTCAAGGAAACCCGGCTGGCGTGGCCGTCCACCAAGTTCGCCGTCAAGGCCGCCGGTCTCGCGGTGCTGATCGAGCTGTGCGCCGGCCTCGGCATCGCCGCCGTCTGGATGGTCGGCGTGCTGTCCGCCTGAGCCGGGCGGCGACTGGTCACCTGACCGAGGGTGAAGCCTGGTCGCCTGAACCGGTGGCACCACGAGCGCGCGGTTGGCCCCGTCGGGCGGGTGGCCCGGCGAGTGGGTTGAGCGCGAACCGCGCGGCCGGCCGGTGCCTGCTGACGAAACCGGTGGAGGCCCCTTCCCGGGCCGGCTACGCTGCGGCCCCATGACACTTACCCACGATCGGGCCGGTAGTGGTCCGGCCGTCGTACTGCTGCATTCCGGCGTTGCCGACCGCCGGATGTGGCAGCCGCAGTGGCCGGTCCTGACCGACGCCGGCCACGACGTGATCCGCTTCGACTTCCGGGGGTACGGCGAGACGCCGGTCGCCAAGGAGCCGTACAACGAGGCGGAGGACGTGCGTGACCTGCTCGACTCGCTGGGGGTGGACCGGGCCGCCCTGGTCGGATCGTCCTTCGGCGGGCGGGTCGCGCAGGAGTTCGCGGCTCGCTGGCCGGACCGGGTGACCACGCTCTGCCTGCTGTGCCCGGCCACCCGGCTGCATCCGCCCACCGACGCCATCCGGGCCTTCAGCGAGCGGGAGGACGAGCTGCTGGAGGCCGGTGACGTCGAGGGCGCCACCGCGTTGAACGTCGACACGTTCCTCGGCCCCGAGGCGTCGGCGGCGACCCGGGAGTTCGTCGCGGGCATGCAGCGGCACGCCTTCGAGGTGCAACTCGCGGCGGGTGAGTCGGCGGCCCCGGCCCGGCACGAGGACTTCGACCTCTCGGCCATCACTGCGCCCACCCTGGTGGTCTCCGGCGACCGGGATGTCGACTACTTCCGGTCCACCGCCGACTTCCTGACCGAGGTGATTCCGGGCGCTGAGCATGTCCGGCTGCCCTGGGCCGGCCACCTGCCCTCGCTGGAGGACCCGGCCCGGACGAACCCACTCATCCTGGACCTGCTCGCCCGCCACCACTGACTCTGTCGCACCTGATCAGGTGTACGCCAGGTACCTCATCGGGGGCTGGACGACGTCGCCGACGTACACCTGATCATGGCGGGTCATTCGGTGCGGACCGTGCCAGGGCGATCGGTTCGGGTATTGACCTTGCTTCCCGGTGGGGTCGAGACTTGGCGCACCGGTGTGCGATGCCCGGCCGGTCCCCCTCCGGCGAGGCCAGCCGCACATCCCTCCCGCAGGAGGTGGGCGATGACCACCCGGTCCGCGAGCGCTGACAACGCGCGTCCCGACGACCCAACCCCCGACCAGGCCGGCCACGACGGTACGACAGATGGTGGCCCGATCGACGAGGACAGCCGGCGGCTGGCCGAACTCGGCTACCGGCAGGAGCTGCGGCGCACCTGGAGCGGCTTCTCCAACTTCGCCATCTCGTTCTCGATCATCTCGATCCTGGCCGGCTGCTTCACCACGTTCGGTCAGGCGTGGAACAACGGCGGACCGGTGGCCATCTCCTGGGGCTGGCCGCTGATCTCGCTGCTCATCCTGATCATCGGCTTCTGCCTGGCCGAGCTGGTGTCCGCGTACCCGACGGCCGGCGGGATCTACTGGTGGGCGGCCAAGCTGGGCCGGCCGGTACACGGCTGGTTCACCGGCTGGTTCAACCTGATCGGCCTGGTCGCGGTGACCGCCTCGGTCGACTACGGCTGCGCCACGTTCCTCAACCTCACCCTGTCCGCGCTGTTCCACGGCTGGGCCGGCACGCTGTCGCAGGCGTTCGGCCTGTTCGTGGTCATCCTGGCGCTGCACTGCGCGATCAACATCTTCGGGCACCGGGTCATCGACGTACTGCAGAACGTCTCGGTGTGGTGGCACGTGGCCGGCGCGGCGGCGGTGGTGTTGATCCTGGTGCTGGTGCCGGACCGGCACCAGAGTTTCCAGTTCGTCTTCACCGAGCGGTTCAACAACTCCGGCTTCGGCGGCGACACCGGGGACGGGACCTTCTGGTTCTACGTGTTGCCGCTGGGCTTTCTGCTCACCCAGTACACGATCACCGGCTTCGACGCCTGCGCGCACGTCTCCGAGGAGACCCGGGGCGCCTCCCAGGCCGCGGCCCGTGGGCTGTGGCAGTCCATCTTCTACTCGGCGATCGGTGGCTGGATCCTGCTGCTGGCGTTCCTGTTCGCGGCCACCAACGTGGACGCGATCAACGAGGCGGGCGGCTTCTCCGGCGCGATCTTCGCGACGGCACTCTCCCCGTTCTTCTACAAGACCGTGATCATCGTCTCCACGATCGGCCAGTTCTTCTGCGGGATGAGCTGCGTGACGTCGATGAGCCGGATGACGTACGCCTTCAGCCGGGACCGTGCGATACCCGGCTGGCGGCTGTGGTCGCGGGTCGACCGCAACGGCACGCCGGTCAACGCCATCCTCGCGGCCTCCGCCGCCGGCCTCGTGCTCACCCTGCCGGCGCTCTACCAGAGCAAGGCCGGGGTGCCGGTCGCGTTCTACGCGGTCGTCTCGGTCGCCGTCATCGGTCTCTACCTGGCGTTCCTGATCCCGATCGCGCTGCGGCTGCGGATGGGCGACGCCTTCGAACCGGGACCGTGGACGCTCGGTCGGCTGTCCCGGCCGCTCGGCTGGATCGCGGTGATCGAGATCGCGGTCATCTCGGTGTACTTCATCCTGCCGATCGTGCCAGCCGGGGTTCCCGGCAACGCCGACTTCAGCTGGTCGGCAGTGAACTACGCGCCGATCGCGGTCGGCGGCATGCTGCTGCTGGTGGGCGGCTGGTGGTACCTCTCGGCCCGGCGGTGGTTCACCGGCCCGCGCCGGACCGTCGACGCCGTGCCCGGGGACCCGCCCTGACGGGCGCCGACCGTTAGGACCGTTAAGAAGGGTCCCTTCCTATACAAAAAGCGATAAGAAGGTGCCCTTCCTTTCCCCCGGGCGGGTTTGCGGACGACGCGCCGGGGGGCATTGACGGTGATCGGCTCAGCCAGTAGACCTTGGTGATGGAGGCCCGGCCATGACGAATGCCCCGTTGACCCTGGAGGAGCTGCGGGTCGCCGTCGCAGGCGGTGACATCGACACCGTGGTGCTGGCGCTCGTCGACATGCAGGGCCGATTGCAGGGCAAACGGTTCCACGCGCCGTATTTCCTCGACGAGGTGGTCGGGCACGGCAGCGAGGGCTGCAACTACCTGCTCGCGGTGGACGTCGAGATGAACACCGTCGACGGCTACGAGATGTCCAGCTGGGAACGCGGCTACGGCGACTTCGGCATGGTGCCGGACCTGCGGACGCTGCGCCGGGTGCCGTGGCAGCCGGGCACCGCCATGCTGCTGGCCGACCTGGCCTGGCCGGCGACTGGTTCCGGTCCGAGCGGCGGTGCAGGTCCGGGTGGCGGGCCCGGGTCTGGTGGGGCTGGGTCCGGCGGTGCCGGTACGGGTGACCGTGGCGGTCCGGTGGTGGCGTCGCCTCGGCAGATCCTGCGCGGCCAGCTCGACCGGCTGGCCGAGCACGGCCTCAGCGCGTACGCCGGGACGGAACTGGAGTTCGTGCTGTTCCGTGACTCGTACGAGGATGCCTGGCGGCGCGGCTACCGCGAGCTGACCCCGGCGAACCAGTACAACGTGGACTACTCGCTGCTCGGCACGGCCCGGGTGGAACCGCTGCTGCGGCGGATCCGCACCGAGATGGCCGGCGCCGGGCTCACCCCGGAGAGCGCCAAGGGCGAGTGCAACCTCGGCCAGCACGAGATCGCGTTCCGCTACGCCGACGCGCTCACCTGCGCCGACAACCACGTGATCTACAAGAACGGAGCCAAGGAGATCGCCGCCCAGGAGGGTATGTCGATCACCTTCATGGCCAAGCCGAACGCCCGGGAGGGAAACTCCTGCCACATCCACTTCTCGCTGCGGGACCGCGCCGGCCGCTCGGCGATGCTGGGCGACGGCCCGGCCCAGCTCTCCGAGACCGGGCAGCGGGTGCTGGCCGGGTTGCTGGCCACCATGCGGGAGTTCAGCGTGCTGTTCGCGCCCAACATCAACTCGTACAAGCGGTACCAGCCCGGCTCGTTCGCGCCGACCGCGCTGCGCTGGGGCGTCGACAACCGTACCTGCGCGCTGCGGGTGGTCGGGCACGGCCAGGGCATGCGGGTGGAGAACCGGGTGCCCGGCGCGGACGTCAACCCGTACCTGGCCATCGCCGGTCTGATCGCCGGCGCGTTGCACGGCGTCGAACGGCGGTTGCCGCTGGAGCCGGAGCTGACCGGCAACGCCTACGGTGATCCGGACGCACCCCGGGTGCCTGGCACGCTGCGGGACGCCCTGACCCTCTGGGAGGCGTCCGAGACCGCCCGGGAGGCGTTCGGGGCCGAGGTCGTCGCGCACTACGCCAACCAGGCCAGGGTGGAACTGGCCGCCTTCGACGCCGCCGTCACCGACTGGGAGCTGGTCCGTGGTTTCGAACGGCTCTGAGCCCCACGGGGTCTCGAACGGCTCTGAACCCCACCGGGTCACCCGGGTCCGCAACCCGGCCACCGGGGAGGTGATCGCGGAGGTCCCGGAGACGTCGGTCGAGGAGACCGACGCGGCGATCGAGCGGGCGGCGGTCGCGTTCGAACGGTGGCGGGCGGTCGCCCCGGCCGACCGGGCCCGGCTGCTCCGGCGGTTCGCGGCGACGGTGGACGCCCACCGCGACGAGCTGGCCGACCTGGAGGTACGCAACGCCGGGCACACCCTGGGCAACGCGCGCTGGGAGGCGGGCAACGTCCGGGACGTCCTGGACTACTACGCGGGCGCGCCCGAGCGGCTCACCGGCCGGCAGATCCCGGTGCCCGGTGGCCTCGACGTCACCTTCCACGAACCGCTCGGGGTGGTCGGGGTCATCGTGCCGTGGAACTTCCCGATGCCCATCGCCGGCTGGGGATTCGCCCCGGCGCTCGCGGCCGGCAACACCGTCGTGCTCAAGCCCGCCGAACTCACCCCGCTGACCGCGCTGCGGCTGGCCGAACTGGCCACCGAGGCCGGGTTGCCGGACGGGGTGTTCACGGTGCTGCCGGGCCGGGGCGGAGTGGTGGGGGAACGGTTCGTCACCCACCCGGCGGTCCGGAAGATCTGTTTCACCGGTTCCACCGAGGTCGGTACCCGGATCATGGCCGGCTGCGCCGCCCAGGTGAAGCGGCTGACCCTGGAGCTGGGCGGCAAGAGCGCCAACATCGTCTTCGCGGACGCCGACCTGGCCAAGGCGGCGGCCAGCGCACCGTACGCGGTCTTCGACAACGCCGGCCAGGACTGCTGCGCGCGGTCCCGGATCCTGGTGCAGCGCGAGGCGTACGACCGGTTTCTCGAACTGCTGGAGCCGGCGGTGCGGGCGTTCCGGGTGGCCGACCCGGCGGACGAGGCCGCCGAGATGGGTCCGCTGATCTCTTCGGCCCAGCGGGACCGGGTGGCGTCGTACGTCGCGGACGCCCGGGTGGCGTACGCGGGGAACTGCCCCGCCGGCCCGGGCTTCTGGCACGCCCCGACGGTGCTGCTCGCCGAGTCGACCGCGGACCGGCACTGGCGCGAGGAGATCTTCGGACCGGTCGTCTCGGTGCTGCCGTTCGCCGACGAGGCCGAGGCCGTGGCGCTGGCAAACGACACCGAGTACGGGCTGTCCGGGTCGATCTGGACCCGGGACGTGGGCCGGGCACTGCGGCTGGCCCGGGCCGTCGAGTCGGGCAACCTGAGCGTCAACTCGCACTCGTCGGTGCGGTACTGGACGCCGTTCGGTGGGATGAAGCGGTCCGGCCTGGGCCGCGAACTGGGCCCCGACGCGCTGCATGCCTTCACCGACGTCAAGAACGTGTTCATCTCGACCGAGGAGTGACGAGTGCGGGATCGTCTTGCCGACCGGGTGGCCGTGGTCACCGGCGCGGGCAGCGGGATCGGCCTGGCCACCGCCCGGCGGTTCGCCGCCGAGGGCGCCCGGGTGATCTGCGTGGACATCGCGGCGGACCCGGGTCGGGCCGCCGCCGAAGAGGTGGGCGGCGAGTACGTCGAATGCGACGTCGCCGACGAGACGGCGGTGCGCGAGCTGTTCGATCGCGTCGCCGAGCGGCACGGCCGGATCGACGTGGCCTTCAACAACGCCGGCATCTCGCCGCCCGACGACGACTCCATCCTCGAAACCGACCTGGCCGCCTGGGAACGGGTGCTCCGGGTCAACACCACGAGCGTCTACCTGGGCTGCAAGTACGTCATCCCGCACATGCTCCGCCAGGGCAAGGGCTCGATCATCAACACCGCCTCCTTCGTCGCGCTGATGGGCGCGGCGACCTCGCAGATCGCGTACACCGCGAGCAAGGGCGGGGTGCTGGCGATGACCCGGGAGTTGGGCGTGCAGTTCGCCCGGCAGGGCATCCGGGTCAACGCGCTGTGTCCCGGGCCGATCGCCACGCCGCTGCTGCTGGAGCTGTTCGCCGCCGACCCGGAGCGGGCCGCCCGGCGGCTGGTCCACGTGCCGATGGGCCGGTTCGGTGAACCGTCCGAGATCGCCGCGGCGGTCGCCTTCCTGGCCAGCGACGACTCGTCCTTCATGACCGCCGCGCAGTTCGTGGTGGACGGCGGCATCACCGGCGCCTACGTCACGCCACTGTGAGCGTGAGGAGTGAGCCGGGTTTGCGAGCCCCGCAGTCGCGAACGCGGGGGGCACTGTGAGCGTGAGGAGTGAGCCGGGTTTGCGAGCCCCGCAGTCGCGAACGGGAGGGAACCTTTGAGCGGACGTTCCCGGCGGCCGTTGATCGGTGTCACCACGTACGCGACCCCGGCGTCCTTCCGGGTCTGGACGGACCTGCCGGCAGTGGTGCTGCCGTACGCCTATGTGGCGATGGTCACCGAAGCGGGCGGCCGGGCGGTGCTGCTGCCGCCGGACGGCGCCGACGCCGGGGTGTTGGACTCGCTCGACGGCCTGGTCTTCGCCGGCGGCGAGGACATCGGCCCGGAACGGTACGACGAGCGGCCCGGACCGTACGTCGACAGCGACCCCGGGCGGGACGACGGGGAGTTCACCCTGCTGGCCGGTGCCCTCGCGGCGGATCTGCCGGTGCTCGGCATCTGCCGGGGGATGCAACTGCTGGTGGTGGGGCGGGGCGGGCGGTTGCACCAGCACCTGCCCGAGGTGCTCGGCCACGACCGGCACCGGCCGGCGCCGGGGGTGTACGGGCGGCACGGCGTACGGTTCGCCCCGGGCAGCCTGGCTGCCGACGTGATGGCCGGCTCCGACGCGGTGAACAGCTACCACCATCAGGGCATCGCCGATCCGGGTGAGCTGCGGGTGACCGGTTGGGCGGACGACGGACTGATCGAGACGGTGGAGGACCCGGTCCGGCGGTTCGTGCTCGGGGTGCAGTGGCATCCGGAGCGCGACGGTGACGTCCGCCCGTTCGCCGCGCTGGTCCACGCGGCCGTCGCGCCCCCGGCCACCGCGCCCCCGGCCCCCGGACGCCCCGTCATTGGCGGCCGGGTCAGCGAGTCCACGACCACCGACCCCGCGGCTGCGGGGCCCACGGCTGCCGAGCGGACCACATAGTGCGCTGTCCGGGGTGGTTCGTCGGTGGGTGGGGACGGCCGTGAGAGTTCGCCGTCGACACCGTGAGTGATGATACCGGCGGACATCACGCCCCTGACGTTCGGTAGTCGCCCGAGCGGGCTCGTCCACCGCCTCGTCCTCGCTTTGCAATGCTTCCCTCCTGGCAACACCGCTGCTGGGCTGCGGTAATGCTCGACGCCCGGGTTTCTTCGGATCGGACTGCTGGTTACCCGGTGTGCCTGTCGCCTGGAGGGAAGCATTGCAAAGGAAGGTGAGGGCACCCGGGCGGGGGTGACTGGCGTTCACTTTCGGTGATCGGGCGCCCTCGGATGATGGTTCGGCGATCCGGTGTCGGCGTGTGGACGCCGCGCCGAGCCCCGAGCCCCGAGCCCCGAGCCCCGAGCCCCGAGCCCCGAGCGCCGAGCCCCGAGCCCCGAGCCCCGAGCGCCGAGCCCTGAGCCCCGAGCCCCGAGCGCCGAGCCCCGAGCCCCGAGCGCCGAGCGCCGAGCCCTGGAGGCAGGGCGCCGGGCCAGCGAACATCCAGGATCACTGGGGTCGGGCCTTCGGGGGTCCGCCCTTCACCGAGCGGCCGGCCATTCGCCGAGCGGCCGGCGGTTCGCCGAGCGGCCGGCGGTTCGCCGAGCGGCCGGCCGTCAGCCGCGCGGCCGAGGAAGCCGGGTCCGGGCGGGTGATCCGGGTGCCCCGGCAGGTTGGTCGGGCGATTGGGTTATTTTCCAGGAGCGTCAGGGTAGGAGGCGAGCTGGACGGACGGGCCGACCTGGGCCGTCAGTGATCCGTCCATGGCAGGAGGTTCGATGAGCCCGGCTCTCGGGGCCAGCGGCGACGACTCGGCGGCCGGGCTGGGCAACGCCGAATCGACGCTGCCGACCGGGCCAGCGGCGCCACGATCGTCGCCGGCCGCCTCGGCGGGCGGGTCGACCCCGGCGCCACGCTCGTCGCCGGCTGCAATGTCGGGCGGATCGCTCCCGGAACAGAGCGGCGGCCGGGCTGCCGGTCACCGCGCGGTAGAACCACGGTCGTCGCCGGTCACGCCGTCCGGAGGGCCGGCGGCGGTTCCGCTCGGTCTGGCGGCGGCGGTTCCGCCCGGTCTGGCGGCGGCGATGGCCGACGGTGGGGAGTTGGGGCGACGGGTCGCCGAGCTGGACTGGGCGGCCACCCCGCTCGGAGCGCCCGTGGACTGGCCGGACAGCCTGCGCGAGCTGGTCAGCATGATGCTGGTCTCCAGCGCCCAGATCGTGCTGTTCTGGGGCGAGGACTACCGGGCCATCTACAACGACGCCTACCGGCCGACCATCGGCGACATGCACCCGGGGGCGCTCGGCGAACCGGCCCGGGAGCACTGGTCGGAGACGTGGGACGTGCTGGGACCGCTGCTTGACCGGGTACGCCGGACCGGCCGGGCCTTCCACGCGACCGACCACCCGTTCCTGCTGGACCGGCGGGGCTTCGTCGAGCAGGTGTACTTCGACATCTCGTACGATCCGGTGCGGCTGGCGGACGGCACGGTGGGCGGGGTCTACTGCATCGTCACCGAGACCACCGGACGGGTCCTCGGCGAGCGCCGGCTGCGTACCCTGGCTGACCTGGGGCGCGAACTGGCCGGGCGGACCAGCTCGGCCGAGCTGGCCCGCGCCGCCGTCGAGGTGTTCGGTCGCGGTCCGGACGATCTCCCGCTGGCCCTGCTCTATCTGCGGGACGAGCAGACCGGCCGGGTGGCTCTCGCCGGTAGCACCGGCGTCGTTCCGGCGGCCGTTCGCGACACCGCCCCGGGCCCGCCGCCCGCGCTGGGCGCGGTGTTGGCCGGGGGGTCGCGGCGGACCGCGCCGATCGAGGACTTCCTGACCGACGTACCGGCCGGGGTGGATCGCGAGCTGACCATCGAGCCGCTCACCGCCGGCACCGAACTCGCGGGCGCGCTGGTGGTGGGGGCGAACACCCGACTCGCCCGCAACGACGACTACCGCACCTTCCTCAGCCTGCTGACGAGCCAGCTCTCGACGGCGTTGGCCAGCCAACGGGCCTACGCGCACGAGCGGGCCCGGGCCGCCGAACTGGCCGCGCTGGACCAGGCCAAGACCAACTTCTTCGCCAACGTCAGCCACGAGTTCCGCACCCCGCTCACGCTGATCCTCGGGCCGCTGGAAACGGCGCTCGGTGACCCGGAACTGCCGCCGCGTTACGAGCAGAGCCTGGCGATGATGCACCGCAACGCGCTGCGGCTGCTCAAGCTCGTCAACACGGTGCTCGACTTCTCGCAGCTGGAGACCGGCCGGTTGCAGGCCCACTACCAGCGGACCGATCTGGCCGACTACACCGCCCGGGTGGCCAGCACGTTCCGGTCGGCCACCGACCGGGCCGGGCTGCGGCTCGTGGTGGACTGCCCGCCACTGCCCGAACCGGTGTACGTCGACCGGGACATGTGGGAAAAGATCATTCTCAACCTGCTCTCCAACGCCCTGAAGTTCACCTTCACCGGCGCGATCACCGTGCGGGTCCGGGCCGACGGCGCCGTCGCCCGGCTTGTGGTCGCGGACACCGGCGTCGGGATCGCGCAGTCCGAACTCCCCCGGATCTTCGAACGGTTCCACCGGGTGACCGGGGCCCAGTCCCGGACCCACGAGGGCACCGGCATCGGCCTGGCCCTGGTACGGGAACTGGCCGAGTTGCACGGCGGTTCGGTCGAGGCACACAGCGTGCTGGATCGGGGCAGCCAGTTCGTCGTCACCGTCCCGTTCGGCCGGGACCACCTGCCGGCCGACCGGGTCGAGGAGGCGGGCGCGGAGGTCGACGGCGAGGCCGTGCGGCTCCTGCTGGAGGAGAACGGGTGGCGGGACGACCCGGCGCCCCCCGGCGAACCGGAGGTGGCGGCCGGGGTCGCGGGCCGGCCGGCCGGCCGGGTGCTCGTGGTGGACGACAACGCGGACCTGCGCGACCACGTGGCCCGGCTGCTGCGCCCGTACTGGCAGGTGGAGACCGCGGCGGACGGGCTGGTCGCGTTCGAGTTGGCGGTGGGTACCCCGTTCGACCTGGTGCTGACCGACGTGATGATGCCCCGGCTGGACGGGGTCGGCCTGGTCCGGCGGCTGCGGGCGGCACCGGAGACCCGGCACGTACCGATCGTCGTGCTCTCCGCCCGGGCGGGGGCGGCGGACGCGGTGCGGGGCCTCGACGCCGGCGCCGACGACTACCTGGTGAAGCCGTTCGCCGGCCAGGAACTGATCGCCCGGGTGCGCTCGAACGTCGAACTCGGTCAGCTACGTGGCCAGATCATCCAGCGGCTACGGGCGTTGGCCGACGCGGCCGTCGCGATCAACACGGCGCGTACCACGAATGACGTCCTGAGGGCGGCGGCCCGGCACGCCCGGGAGCTGGTCCGGGCGGGTCGGGTGGTGGCGAGTGTGCCCACCGCCCGGTTCGAGGCGGGCGACGGTGGCGCGCCGGGAACGCCCTCGGTGACGGTCCCCCTGGTCGGCACCACCGGCGACGACCTGGGCGAGCTGCGGGTGTGGCCGGAGGATGATCCGGGCGGTGCCGATGACGCGGCCCTCACCCAGCTCGCCCGGCTCATCGGGGTCCGGCTGGAGAACGCCCGGCTGTACGAGACCGAGCACCAGATCGCCACCACGCTCCAGCACAGCCTGCTGCCCGAGTCCCTGCCCCGGGTGCCGGGTGTCATGCTGGCCAGCCGGTACCTGCCGGGCACCACCGACGTCGAGGTGGGCGGCGACTGGTACGACGTGTTCGTCGTACCCGACGGCGGCCTCGCGCTGGTGATCGGCGACGTGGTGGGCAAGGGGGTCCGGGCCGCCGCCGCGATGGGACAGCTGCGCAACGCGCTGCGGGCGTACCTGCTGGAGGGCTTCGACCCGGGTCAGGCGCTGAACCGGCTCAACCGGCTGGTCTGGTCGACCGCCCGCCGTTCGTTCGCCACCGTGGCGTGCCTGGCCCTCGACCCGGCCACGGGCCGGCTGCGGTACGCCAGCGCCGGTCACCCGACGCCGCTTGTCATCACGTCGGACGGTGCCGCCGACCACCTGCACGACCGGGCGCTCGGGCCGCCGATCGGCGCGCTGGCCGGCACCGACTACCCGACGAGGGAGACCGACCTGCGGCAGGGCAGTCGGCTTCTGTTGTACACCGACGGGCTGATCGAGGATCGCGAGTCGGACATCGACGGCGGAATCGAGTGGCTGCGTACCCGGGCCGCCATCCCCGCCGACCACGTGGAAGACCTGGTGAACGTCCTGGTCGACGAGATCACCAGCCGGTCGCGGCGGGACGACGTCGCGCTGCTGGCCGTCGAGGCGGCCGAACCGCACCACCTGACGCTGCGGTTGTCCACCGACCCGACCCAGTTGACAGTGCTGCGCCGGCGGCTGGAGGACTTCCTGGTGGCGCACGACGTCAGCGAGGCCGACCGGTTCGACCTGGCCGTCGCCATCTCGGAGGCCGCCGCCAACGCGATCGAGCACCCGCGGACGCCCCGCGAACCGTTCATCCGGCTCACCGTGACGGTCGCCGACGGTGACCTGACGGCGGTCATCCGGGACAGCGGGCAGTGGCGGGAGGCGACGACGGCCGGTTTCCGTGGCCGAGGGCTGGCGCTGATCGGGGCGCTCGCCGAGTTGACCGTGAGCCGGGGCCCGGACGGCACCACCGTCGCCCTGCACCGGCGGCTGCACCGGACGGGCCACCGGGGAAACCTGGCGCACTGAGGGACGCCAGCGCGCCGGCACGACGGCCGGCGCTCGCCAGGCCGGTCGGCGGGTTCGGCCGGTGGGGTCAGTCGGTGACCAGCCAGGGTTGGTCACCGAGGCCGGAGATCTCGAGCACCCGGCGCACCTGCCGGGACGGCAGCACGGTGAGCCCGTCGGTGAACCGCTCGGCCAGCCGGACGACGGCGTGGATGGCGGCCGAGTCGAAGAACGAGACGGAACGCAGATCCAGGGTCACCCGCCGGCCACCGTCCTGGGTGGCGGCCCGGACCATCGCGTCGGCGGTGGCCATGTCGACCTCGCCGGAGACGAGTACCCGTACATGGTCGCCCTCGACCTCGGCGGTGGCGGCGAAGAAGGATTCCGGATCCACTTGATCCACGTGGACACCATGGCACAGCGGGGGAACCGGAGCAACAAACGCGGCGACCCTTTGGTGGCGTAGCTCACGCCGGTATCTGTGACGCGCCGCACTCGGCCGGGATTCGCGCTGGTCAGTCGGGTCGCCTCCGCCCGATCGGCGGCGCCGGACGGCTGGTCGGGTGGATCATCCGGCGGCGATAGGCTGGTAGGCATGACCGTCCGTGCGCCGCTCACCCCCGGCACGCTCTCCCCGTGGCGAGCCGTGCCGCCTCACATCGCCCGTCCCGAGTACGTCGGTAAGAAGCAGCCCCGGCAATGGCACGGCTCGCACGTGCAGACGGCCGAGACGATCGAGAAGATGCGGATCGCCGGGCGCCTCGCCGCGCAGGCCACCCAGCTCGCCGGCGAGCACTGCAAGCCCGGGGTGACCACGGACGAGATCGACCGGGTGGTACACGAGTTCCTCACCGACCATGGGGCGTACCCGTCGACGCTGGGCTACAAGGGCTTCCCGAAGTCCTGCTGCACCAGCCTCAACGAGGTGATCTGCCACGGTATCCCCGACTCCACCGTGCTGATGGACGGCGACATCATCAACGTCGACGTCACCGCGTACATCGACGGGGTGCACGGCGACACGGACGCGACGTTCTGCGTGGGTGAGGTCGCCGAGGAGGCCCGCCTGCTGGTGGAACGGACCCACGAGGCGATGATGCGGGGCATCCGGTCGGTGCGGCCCGGACGGCAGATCAACGTGATCGGCCGGGTGATCGAGTCGTACGCCCGCCGGTTCGGCTACGGGGTGGTCCGCGACTTCACCGGACACGGCATCGGGGAGACGTTCCACAGCGGGCTCTACATCCCGCACTACGACAGCCCGCGGCCCACCGACATCATGGAGCCCGGGATGACGTTCACGATCGAGCCGATGATCTGCCTCGGCACCTACGAGTACGACGTGTGGGACGACGGCTGGACCGTGGTGACCAAGGACCGGAGATGGACGGCGCAGTTCGAGCACACGATCGTCGTGACCGACGACGGCCACGAGATCCTGACGCTCCCATGACGGAGGCCCCGGCAGCGCTCCGTGAGGCGCACCACGCGGATATCTCGGGCGGCTGGCTTCGGCCAGCCGTCTTCGGTGCCATGGACGGTCTGGTCACCAACATCGCGCTGATCGCCGGTGTGGGCGGCGGCGGTGTCGCCCCGCGCAGCGTGGTGCTGACCGGCGTGGCCGGCCTGGTCGCCGGCGCCATCTCGATGGGGCTCGGCGAGTACACGAGCGTCCGGTCCGCCAACGAGCAGGTGGCCAACGAGGTGGCCAAGGAGCGGCGGGAGCTGGAACGGCATCCCGAGGCGGAGGCGCGGGAACTCGCCAAGGCGTGGACCGACCGCGGCCTGCCGGCCGAACTCGCCGAACAGGTGGCGCACGCCATCAAGCAGAACCCGGAGGAGGCGCTGCGGGTCCATGTCCGGGAGGAACTGGGGATCGATCCGGACGACCAGCCCAGCCCGTGGACGGCGGCCATCTCGTCGCTGCTGTGTTTCTCGGTGGGCGCCCTGGTGCCGCTGCTGACGTACCTGCTGGGTTTCACCAGCCTCTGGCTGGCGCTCACGGTGGGCGGCGTCGGCCTGTTCGTCGCCGGTGCCGTGGTCGCCCGGTTCACCAACCGGCGGTGGTGGCTCAGCGGCGGTCGGCAGTTGCTGCTGGGCGCCGCGGCCACCCTCGTCACGTACCTGGTCGGCAGGCTGATCGGCGTCTCCGGCGCCCTCGGCTAGGGTCCGCCCGGTCCGGCCGGCCGGGTGGTGCCGACGGGCCCTGCGGTGCCGGCCGGCCCGATGGTGCCAACCGGCCCTGCGGTGCTGGCTGGCCGGGCGGTTCCGGCGGGCTGGGCGGTGGGGCTGGCAGTGGTGGTGCCGCCCGGCGGGGTGCCGGTGGGCGCCGGCCGGTGACGGATCAGCCCAGGTGGCGTAGCCGGGGCCAGATCCGCGACCAGGCTGCGGTCATGCCCCGGCACAGCCAGATCGGCGTGCCCTGCTCGTCGTTGTCCACCCCGTAGCCGTTGTCGTTCCGGGCGGCCAGCGTCACCGAACCGCAGTACCCGGCCAACTGCTCGACCCGGCCACCGATGACGATCACCGGGCCGGTGGCGGTGTCCGGGGGTGGACCCCAGCGCCAGTACGCCAGGTGCGGGCTGTACGGCCGGGGCAGGCCGAGGGCCGGTCCGTACCGGTCGATGGCGCCGGCCTCCCCGTAGTTGCTGGCCAGGATCACCGCGGTGGCCCGGTCGTCGGTCGGTAACGAGTTGTAGACCCCCGCCACCGTGCGGGTCAGCTCCTGCCACCCCACCGTCTCACCGGCGTCGTAGTTCACCGCGGCCTCGGGGGTGCCCGGGAGCATCGTGGCCGGATAGACCGGCAGGCCGAGGGCCACGCTCGCGGCGCCGTTGACGGCCAGCGCGCCCGCCGTCAGAGCCTCGCGCCGCCGGCCGGTGGCCCGCCGCACCCAGCCCAGCGTCGCGATGGCCCCGGCGGCGACCAGCCCCGGATAGGCACCCGCCGGGTAGTACTCGCGGCCGCCGGTGGCCAGCACCAGGGCCAGCACGATCAGGTACGCCACACCGAGAAAGCGGTACGGCCGGGCGTCCGGGACGCGCAGCAACCGCCACAGGCCGGCGATCCAGAAGGCGGTGGCCGGCGGGCCCAGGATCAGCAGCTGGCTCGGCAGCAGGCCCAACCGGCCGCCGAAGTCGGCGTCCTGGCGGATCACCGAGGTCATCTCCAACTGCGGCCAGCCGTGTACGGCCTGCCACCACAGGTTCGGCGCCCACAGCGCGGCGGCGACCGCGGCACCGATCCACAGCGCCGGCCGGCGCAGCAACGAACGCGGTCCGACCAGCAGAAGCGCCCCGGCGAGGGCGATCAGGAACAGCACCGGCAAGGTCTTGGCGAGCAGGCCGACCCCCACCACCGGGCCGAGCGCGAGCAACGTGCTGTCGTCGCGGGTGCGAACCCAGCGGGCCAGCAACCACGCCACGGCGGTCCAGCAGGCGATGTCGAACGGGGTGGTGCTGAGCAGGTGACCAGAGATGATCACAACGGGCGCCGTCAGCCAGCCGACGGCCGCCAGGAACTGCGCCCGGCGGTCGCCGCCAAGTTCCCGGGTGAGCAGGCCGACCAGCAGTACGGTGGCCGCCACGACGAGCGCCGACGGCAGCCGGAGTGCGGTCAGCGAGCCGCCCGTGAGGGTGTCGGTGGACCGCGCCAGCGCCGGCAGCAGCGGCGGCTGGTCGTCGTACCCCCAGGCGAGGTGGCGGCCGGCGACCCGGTAGTAGAGCTCGTCGCGGTGATAGCCGTACCGCCCGGCGAAGGCCAGCAGCAGTCCCGCGCCGATCGTCGCCACCCCCAGCAGCGGGATCCAGGCGATCGGCGCCGTGGCATCATCGCCCGGCGGCGCGGTCCCGACCGACCCGCCCGGACCGGCCGGGAGGGCGGGCCCGGTCCGGGACAGCTCGTCGGTCATCCGCTCAGCGTATCGGCGACTGTCGACCCCGCGGTTCCCACGTCAGGGTGGCCCGCCCGTCCCGGTCGGCGGCCCCGTCTCGCCGGGTGGCCCCGTCCCGGTCGGGGGCTCCCGGGGTCGGCCGGTCGGCCGGTTGCGGGTCGGCCGGGTGGGTTCCCCGGTGAGGTTTCCGCAGACCGCTGCCGGTCGGGGTTGATTCAGGCCGAGCCCGGTGACTCCAGCCGGAACACGGCGATCTCCCGGTGAGCCGCGCGCCGGGCATAGGTCCGGTACGGCGGCCACTCGGTCACCAGCAGGCCCCAGAGCCGGTCTCGCTCCGCACCCTCGACCCGACGGGCCCGTACCGCCCTCCGGGCGCCGCCGACGGTGATGGTGGCCGCCGGCTCGGCCAGCAGGTTGAGCGCCCAGGCCGGGTGGTGGGGCTTTCCCCAGTTCGAACCGGCCACCACGAATGCGTCCCCGTCCTTGACGTACAGCAGCGGGTTGTCCCGGGGCTGCCCGGAACGCCGACCGGTGGTCGTGATCATCAAGGACGGCACCACGCCGAGGGCGACCACCCGTCCCCGGGTGAGCCGCCCGACCAGCCGGTCGGCCGGTACCACCATCCCGAAGACGGCGGCGAACCATGACTCGTGGCCCAACCGGCGGGCGAGCCTGCGTAGCGGTGACACCAGGTCAGTGTAAGGAAGGGCCCCCTGTTATCGCTTTTTGTAGAACAAGGGCCCCCGCTTAACGGGGTGGTCCGGAATGTCAGGCCGGGCGGCCGGGAAAGGCGACGGTCGCCGGCGCGACACCGGCGAGCCGGCGCCATCGGGTGGCCCGGACCGCGCAGTCGGTCAACCCGGCGAGCGCGATCCGCCGCTGGTCCCCGTCGAGGACGGCCAGGGTGGCCCGCCAGACGGCGGCCGTGCGCTCCTCGACCTGTACGGCGAGTCTCAGCGCGCTAGTCGCGTCGGTCACCGGGAACGGCAGGGCGTACGCCGCCGCCCGCTCCGGTGCCGACGTGCCCCGGGTGGACAGCAGCAGCACCAACTGGTCCCGCCGATCCCGGTGCGCCGTCTCGGCCGCCCGGGCGGCTGTGGCCCGGTCGCCGGACAGCCGCACCCCGATCGGCCCGTACGCGAAGATGGCCGCGTGCTCGGCCTCCAGCGCCGCCACCAGTCGGGTGCCGTCGTCGCTCATGTCGGTTCCTCGCCGCGCTCGGAGCCGTCATGAGGCTCATCGGCCCTGTGCCTGCTGATGCGCTCGCTGCGTCTGATCCGCTCATGGCGTTCGCTCATGCCGGTTCCTCGCCGCGCTCGGAGCCGGCGCCCTGGCCCGTTCATCGCAGCACCTCGACGTGGGTGGCCCGGGCGGCCGTCACCGAGCCGACCAGCGCGGCCTGCCGGGCCGGCACGGTCAGGCAGGCCGCTGCGGCCGTACGCTGCGCCCGCTGTTCGGCCTGGCGGAGGGCGCTCAGCGCCGCGGCACTGTCACCCGCCGGATCCGTCCCGGTGGTGCCGGTGGAGCTGGCGCCCGGCACCGGCGTGCCCGCGGCCCGGGCCAACTCGGTGGCGTGCGCGCGGTGCGCCGCGGCGATCGGACCGAGCCGGTCGGCCAGGTCGGGATGGGCCGCCGCGGTGGCCTCGTGCCGGGCGGCCAGGTCGAGCGCCTCGGTGATCAGGGGCGTGAGCGGGTCGGGCGTGGGCTTCGGCTCGGGGTCGTCGAAGAGCCCGCAGCCGGTCACCGGGACCAGGCCAGCGGTCACGGTCGCCGCCGCCGCACCTCGCAGCAGCCGGCGGCGCGACCACCGCACCGGCCCGTCATCCTGCCCTGTCGTGTCGGTCCGCACCCGCCAAGTCAACACCATCAGCCCTCGACCGGGCGCGGTGCCCGGGTGGTGGCAGGGCGCGGCCGGAGGGCCCGGTCGGTGCGCCGACGCGGCCGTCCGCCGGCCAGCGCGTTACGCTCTGCGCAGCCGCCGGGCGCGTATCGCCCGGGGGCGTACTGGCTTGGCTGCCCGCAGCGGGTAGCGCGACCACCGAGGGGGTGCGGAGATGACGCAGCGTGGCCGTGCCTCCGGCCGGTCATCCGCCGGCCCACGGGCCGGTGGGCGGACCCGGACGGGTGACCGTCCTCGTGGCGGTGACCGCCCGCGCGGCGACGAGCGCCCCCGCGGGGATCTCGCGACCCAACGGCAGCGGTTACGTGAGGTCATCGAACCGGTGATCGTCGCGGCCGGGTACGACCTGGAGGACCTGTCGGTCTCCCGGGCCGGCCGCCGGCACGTCGTGCGGGTGATCGTCGACGGCGACGGCGGGGTGAGCCTCGACGCGGTGGCGGAGGTGTCCCGGGGAGTCTCCAAGGCGCTGGACCGGGCGGAGGAGACCGGCGGGGACCTGCTGGTCGGCGAGTACCAGTTGGAGGTCAGCTCGCCCGGTGTGGACCGCCCGCTGACGCTGCCCCGGCACTGGCGCCGCAACGTCGGCCGACTGGTCCGGGTGACCGTACGCGGTTCCGGTGGTCTGCCGGCGCAGCGGGCCGGCGGGCCGACCGGCGGTGACCGGCAGATCACGGGCCGGGTGGTGGCGGCCGACGACGAGCGGGTGACCTTCGACGTGGCGGGCGAGCCGGCGCGGTGGGAGTACCCGGAACTCGGGCCCGGCCGGGTCCAGGTGGAGTTCACCCGGATCGACGACGAGACCGACGAGGCCGGGGACGACCTTGACGAGTCCGGGGACGACTTCGACGAGGTCGGGGACGACCTTGACGAGCCCGACGGTTTCGGCGAGTCCGACGAGATCGACGATGACGACGATGATGTGGAGGACGAGGAGAGGTGAACATCGACCTCGCGGCGCTGCGCGCACTGGAGCGCGAGCGGGAGATCCCGTTCGACACGATCCTCGCGGCGATCGAGACGGCGCTGCTGACCGCGTACCGGCACACCGAGGGTGCGGAGACGCACGCCCGGGTGGAGATCGACCGCAAGACGGGCGCGGCCTCCGTGTACGCCCAGGAGTTCGACGCCGACGGCACGATGGTCCGGGAGTGGGACGACACGCCCCACGACTTCGGCCGGATCGCGGCCATGACAGCCAAGCAGGTGATCCTGCAACGGCTGCGGGAGGCCACCGACGAGGTCCACTTCGGCGAGTACGCCGGGCGGGACGGTGACCTGGTCACCGGGATCGTCCAGGCGCACGAGGCGCGGAGCGAGAAGGGCATCGTCAGCGTCGACCTGGGCAAGCTGGAGGCCGTACTGCCGCAGGCCGAGAAGGTCCCGGGGGAGCGGTACGAGCACGGGCAGCGGCTGCGGTGCGTCGTGGTCCATGTGGCGAAGAGCTTCCGGGGGCCGCAGATCACGCTGTCCCGTTCGCACCCCAACCTGGTGAAGAAGCTGTTCGCGCTGGAGGTGCCGGAGATCGCCGACGGCACGGTGGAGATCGCCGCGATCGCCCGGGAGGCCGGGCACCGCACCAAGATCGCGGTACGCTCCACGGTGGCCGGGGTGAACGCCAAGGGTGCCTGCATCGGGCCGATGGGCCAGCGGGTCCGCGCGGTGATGAGCGAGCTGCACGGCGAGAAGATCGATATCATCGACTGGTCGGATGATCCGGCCGCGTTCGTGGGCAACGCGCTCTCGCCCGCCAAGGCGCTCCGGGTCGAGGTGGTCGACGCGGCGAACCGGACGGCCCGGGTCACTGTGCCGGATTTCCAGCTTTCGCTGGCGATCGGGCGGGAAGGGCAGAATGCCCGGTTGGCGGCCCGGTTGACCGGTTGGCGGATCGACATCCGCTCCGATACGGACACCGGCTCCGGGCCCGCTCCGGCCGGTGCGCGGAGCAACGCTGAGCACGTACCGGAACCAGGCGGAGCGATCTCGGCCGGGTAGGGGTAAACTTTCTCAGTGGTACGACGTTCGCGGCCGGTGCGCACCTGTGTGGGCTGCCGTCAGCGAGCGCCGATCCACGAGTTGCTGCGGTTCGTCGCGGTCGGTGACAAGGATGGTCACACTCTCCGACCCGATCCGGATCGCAGGTTGCCGGGTCGGGGAGCGCATCTGCATCCGGATCCGGCCTGTCTCGCGCTCGCCCTGCGGCGCCGGGCTTTCGGCCGGGCGTTGCGAGTCGGTGGAGTTTCTGACACCGATGGGCTGGCCGGGTACATCCAGGCGTCAAACCCGACGTTCGATCATCCCGATCGGGCGCGGGTCGCTAGCAAGGTAGGCAGACCGACATGAGCACACGATGAAGTCCCAGAAATGACCAGGCTTCAAGTGCACGAGTGAGGTCGCTGCGGGTGCTGCCCGCACGACCTCGGAGTGAGGAGTGCAGTGGCAGGCAAGGCCCGCGTACACGAGCTGGCAAAAGAGCTCGGGGTCGAGAGTAAGACCGTACTCGCCAAGCTCAAGGAGATGGGCGAGTTCGTCAAGTCCGCATCCAGCACCGTCGAGGCGCCCGTCGCCCGGCGGCTTCGCAACGCGTTCGTAGCGTCCTCGTCGGGCGCTGCACCGTCGGCACCGGCCCCCGCGCCAGCGCCGGCCGCGCCGTCAGCGCCGGCCGCACCCCGGCCCGGCCCGGCCGAGCCGCGCGTCGCGGCCCGCCCCGGTCCGCCGCGGCGTCCGACCGCACCGACCCCGCCGACGGCCCGTCCCAAGGGGCCGGTCCCGGGTCCGCCGCAGCCGGCCGCTCCGGTGGCCAAGCCGGCGAGCGCCCACGACATCGAGGTGGCGGCCGCCGAGGCGCGGGCCGCCGCGTTGAAGGCGGAGCAGGAGGCGGCCGTCAAGGCCGCCCAGGCGGCCCGTCAGCAGCAGCGTGAGACCGTCCGTCGGGAACCGCCGGCCGACGGTGGCGCGCCGCGTCCCAAGCCGGGTCCCGGCGGCATGGCGCCCCGGCCAGGTCCGGCCAACCGGCCGGGTCCGGCGGGCGGTCAGGGCACCCCGGGTCGTCCCGGCGCCCGGCCACCCGCGCGGGGCGGCAACAACCCGTTCGGGATCAGCTCCGGCGGCCAGCGTCCGGCGGCCCAGGGTGGCGGCCCACGGCCGAACCCGGCCAACATGCCGCCGCGGCCCAGCCCGGCGTCCATGCCGCCGCGGCCGAGTCCGGCTTCCATGCCGAGTCAGCGTCCCGGCCGTCCCAGCGGTCCGGGTGGCGCCGGTCGGCCCGGTGGCGCCGGTCGACCCGGCGGTGGCGGCGGCGGCGGCGGTGGTTTCCGCGGCGGTCCTGGTGGTGGCGGTGGCGGCGGCGGTGGTTACCGCGGCGGTCCTGGTGGTGGCGGTGGCGGCGGCGGTGGTTACCGCGGCGGTCCTGGTGGTGGCGGCGGTGCCGGCGGTGGATTCCGCCCCGGTGGTGCCCCGGCCGGCGGCGCGGGTCGCCCCGGCGGCGGTGGCCGTGGTCGCGGCGGTGGCGCGGCGGGTGCCTTCGGGCGTCCGGGTGGCAAGCCCACCCGTGGCCGCAAGTCCAAGAAGCAGCGCAGACAGGAGTTCGACAACCTGTCGGCGCCGACCATGTCCTCGGGTGCTCCCCGCGGCCAGGGTCAGGTGGTCCGGTTGTCCCGGGGCGCCTCGCTGTCGGACTTCGCCGACCGGATCAACGCCAACCCCGGTTCGCTGGTCCAGGAGATGTTCAACCTGGGCGAGATGGTGACCGCGACCCAGTCCTGCTCGGACGACACCCTGCTGCTGCTGGGTGAGCACCTCGGCTTCGACGTGCAGATCGTCAGTCCGGAGGACGAGGACCGCGAGCTGCTGGCGCAGTTCAACATCGACCTCGATGCCGAGGTCGCGGCGGACCGTCTGGTCAGCCGGGCGCCGGTGGTGACCGTCATGGGTCACGTCGACCACGGTAAGACCAAGCTGCTCGACGCCATCCGTAAGGCGAACGTGGTGGCCGGTGAGGCGGGTGGGATCACCCAGCACATCGGTGCGTACCAGGTCCACGTCCCGCACGATGGCCAGGACCGCGCGGTGACCTTCATCGACACCCCGGGTCACGAGGCGTTCACCGCCATGCGTGCCCGTGGTGCGCAGGTCACCGACATCGTGATCCTGGTGGTGGCGGCCGACGACGGTGTCATGCCGCAGACCATCGAGGCGCTCAACCACGCCAAGGCGGCCGACGTGCCGATCGTGGTGGCGGTGAACAAGGTCGACAAGCCGGAGGCCAACCCGGACAAGGTCCGCCAGCAGCTGACCGAGTACGGGCTGGTCGCCGAGGAGTACGGCGGCGACACGATGTTCGTGAACGTGGCCGCCAAGCCCGGCATCGGCATCGAGGAACTGCTGGAGGCGGTCCTGCTGACCGCCGACGCGTCGCTGGAGCTGACCGCTCCGATCGACGGCCCGGCCCAGGGTGTGGCCATCGAGGCGCACCTGGACAAGGGTCGCGGTGCGGTGGCGACGGTGCTGGTCCAGAAGGGCACCCTCCGGGCGGGCGACTCGATCGTCGCCGGTGGGGCGCACGGCCGGGTTCGGGCCATGCTGGACGAGAACGGCCAGCAGGTCCCCGAGGCCGGGCCGGCGCGTCCGGTCATGGTGCTGGGTCTGACCACGGTGCCGGGTGCGGGTGACACCTTCCTGGCCGCCGAGGACGACCGGACGGTGCGGCAGATCGCCGAGCAGCGGCAGGCGCGGCGGCGGGCGGCGAGCTTCGCCAACTCCCGCGGTCGGGCCACCCTGGAGACGCTCATGGAGCAGCTCAAGGAGGGCGAGAAGACCTCGCTCAACCTGGTGCTCAAGGGCGATGTCTCCGGTTCGGTGGAGGCCCTGGAGGACGCGCTGTTCAAGCTCGACATCCCGGAGGAGGTCCAACTGCGGATCATCCACCGGGGCGTGGGTTCGATCACCGAGAGCGACGTCATGCTCGCGAGCGCCTCGTCCGAGGCGGTCACGATCATCGGCTTCAACGTACGGGCGGCGAACAAGGTTCGCGAGATCGCCGACCGCGAGGGTGTGGAGATCCGGTACTACACCGTGATCTACCAGGCTCTCGAGGAGATCGAGGCGGCGCTCAAGGGCCTGCTCAAGCCCGAGTACGAGGAGGTCGAACTCGGTTCCGCGGAGATCCGGGACGTGTTCCGGTCCTCCAAGGTGGGCAACATCGCGGGTTGTATCGTCCGGTCCGGCCTCATCCGCCGCAACGCCAAGGCGCGGCTGCTGCGGGACGGCGCGGTCGTGGCGGAAAACCTCACGGTCAGCTCGCTGAAGCGGTTCAAGGACGACGCGACCGAGGTGCGTGAGGGCTTCGAGTGTGGTCTGACCCTGGCTGGTTACAACAACCTCCAGGTCGGCGACGTGATCGAGACCTTCGAGATGCGCGAGAAGCCGCGCGGCTGACGCGTGGTGGCGAGAACGGCCGGGACCCGCTGGGGTTCCGGCCGTTCGGCTTTCCGCCGAGGCCGGCCACTCCCGAATGGTGAGGGGTTCCCGCCTGGGCCCGCCCACGCTGGTCAGGTGGTGGAGGCGTTCCCGCCGGGCCCGCCCACGCTGGTCAGGTGGTGGGGGTTCCCGCCAGGCCCGCCCACTCTGGGCGGTCAGGCTTGATCCCGTCGTGGGCGGGCCTGGCGGGAACCCCTGGCGCGGCTCCGGCCGTCCTGACCGGCTCTGTCGTGACCGGCTCTGTCGTGAGCGGCTCTGTCGTGACCGGCTCCGCCTGAGGTGGGCGGCGGTGGTCGGGCGGTGGGGCGGTGCGAGAATCGCCGCGTGATCGAGTACGCGCTGCTGCTGGCACCGTCGAGCAACCGGGTCTACGCCGACGCGGCCGGCGGACTGGCCCGGGCCGAGCTGACGGTGTTCGCCGGTGCCGGGGTGCTCTCCAGCATCCCTGCGGAGATCGGCGAACGGCGCATCGGCGGGGTGAACTACCTGACCTTCGCGGTGCCCGAGCCGGGCCTGAGTGAGGACGACATCGCGTACCTGGCGAACCTCTCGGCGGCGTACGCGCTGTTCGAGCGGGCGGGTGAGCTGCTGCGGCCGGTGGAGTTGGCTCCGCTCGCCCACTTCGACTCGGACCTGATCACCATTCCCAAGTACGCCGGCAAGACCAACGAGCAGTTCACCCGGTTGCTGATGAACGTCACCCTGCTGGCCTCGGCCTCCGCGCCGGCGATGCTGACCGGCGGGCTGGTGGTACTGGACCCGCTCTGCGGGCGCGGTACGACGCTGAACCAGGCCCTGATGTACGGCCACAACGGGCTGGGCGTGGAGATCGAGGGTCGGGACGTCGACGCGTACGCGGCCTTCCTGCGTACCTGGCTCAAACGCAAGCGGCTCAAGCACCGGGCGGAACTCGTGCCGGTACGCCGGGACCGGAAGCTGGTGGCCCGTCGCTTCGAGGCCGTGCTGGCGCCCTCGCCGGAGCGGTACCGGGCGGGCGACACCCAACGGATCACCGTGCTGCAAGCGGACACCACCCGGCTCGGTGAGCTGCTCCGCCCGGCCTGCGCCGACGTGATCGTGGCCGACGCGCCGTACGGGGTGGTGCACGGCAGCCGAGGTGGTCCGGGACTCTCCCGGAGTCCGCTGGAACTGCTGCGCGGCGCCGTACCGGGCTGGACCCGGCTGCTGCGTCCCGGCGGTGCCCTCGGACTGTCCTGGAACACCCATGTGGCCGGGCGGGCGGCGGCGGCCGAGGTGCTGACCGCCGCGGGCCTGCGGGTGCTGGACGGTGCCGGTTACGCGGAGCTGTCCCACCGGGTGGATCAGGGCATCGAGCGGGACGTGCTGGTGGCCGTGGCGCCGGTCCGGCCGTAGGCGGCGCGACGCTTGTCGCGTCAAGCGGGGGGCCTTCCTATACAGAAAACGATAAAAAGGGGCCCTTCCTTTCACCGCGCCGGGCGTACCCTGGTGCGCCGTGTATACCGGAACCGCCTTGTTCGACCTGTTGCTTCCCGGCGACTCCCGTTCGCTGAAGGCGAAGCGCTCCTACGTCCGACCCATCCTGGCCGCGCTGCGCCGGTTCGAGGTGTCAGCAGCCGAGGTGGGCGACCTCGACCTGCACGGCCGGGTACAGCTTGCCGTGGCCGTCGTGGCGGCCGAGACCGGCCATGTCCGGGAGGTGCTGGACTCCTGTGAACGGCTGGTCGCCGGCCGGCCCGAGATCGACCTGCTGTCCGTGCGCCGCCGGCTGTACGGCCCCGAGGAATGAGCCCATCGGCGCGGGCGGACGGCCGCGCATCGGGCCGCGCGCCACGGGTAGTGTTTCCAGACGTTGGTCTGCCAGGTGCCGCTCATCGGCGGGGACCGGCGGAAGCAGGACGCCGTGGAGGTGCGAGATGACGGATCCGGCCCGGGTACGCCGGCACGCGGAGCGCGTGCGGGAGCTGGTGGCCTCGGTGGTGCGTACCCAGATCAAGGACCCCCGGCTCGGCATGATCACGATCACCGACGCCAGGATCACCGCCGACCTGCGGGAAGCCACGGTTTTCTACACGGTGCTCGGTGACGCGACCGAGCAGGCGTCCACGGCGGCGGCGCTGGAGAGCGCCAAGGGGTTGCTGCGCAGCACGGTGGGCAAGGCGCTGGGGCTGCGGCACTCGCCGACCCTGGCCTTCGTCCTGGACAACGTGCAGGATCAGGCGAAGCACATCGACGAGCTGTTGGCGGCGGCCCGGAACGCGGACGCGGAGGTGCAGCGTCGGGCGGCCGGTGCGCGGTACGCCGGCGACGCCCAGCCCTACCGGATCGACGCCGACGACAACGACGAGTCCGACGGGGAGGCCGGGTTGCCGGCCGACGCCCGCAACGAGGGCGGCGACGCCGACGAGACCGACGAGATCCGGGCGGCCGACGAGGCGTACGAGTCCGGTGGGACGTACGAGATTCCCGCGGAGCGGGCGTCCGGCAACGGCCGGGCGGATCGGTGGGGCGGGGAGCGGCCGTGACCGGGTCGGCCGGTGGCGCGGCCCTGACCGGGTCCGGCCCGTCCGCCTCCGCTGGATCGGCCGCGGAGGCGCCGCTGGCCGGCCCGGCCGGGGGAGCGCCGCTGGCCGGCTCGATCGGGGGCACGTCGCCCGCCGGCCCGGCCGTGGCCGACGTGCCGTCACCACGTACGGTGACCGGTCCCGGCCCGGCGGACTGGGCGGCGGCGGTGGCCGCCGTCCGGGACCTGCCGCCGGACGCGCGGGTCCTGCTGATCTGTCACATGAATCCCGACGGTGACGCCCTGGGCAGCATGCTCGGGTTCGCGTTGGGGCTGCGCAAGCTCGGTCTGACCCGGCTGACGGCGACCTTCCCGGGCCGGTTCGAGGTGCCCGAGCCGCTGCGGGGGATGCCCGGGGAGGAACTGCTGGTCCCCGCCGAGCGGGCGGACGCGGATCCCGATCTGGTCGTCTGTTTCGACGCGGCCAGCGAGTCCCGGCTGGGCGAGCTGGTGGACCGGCTGGACGGCAGGGCCGTGTCGGTGGTGCTGGACCACCATGCCTCCAACCCCGGCTTCGGCGACATCCACCTGGTGGACCCGACGGCCGCGGCCACCTCGGTGGTCGCGGAACAGCTGCTGGCCCGGCTCGACGTGGCGCTCGACGAGCGCATCGCCGAGTGCCTCTACATCGCGCTCGCCACCGACACCGGCTCGTTCCGGTTCGATGTCACCACGCCGGCCGTACACGAGCTGGCCGCCCGGCTGCTGGCGACCGGCCTGCGTCCCGGTGACATCTCCCGCCGGGTGTTCGACACCCGACCGTACGGCGCGGTCCGGCTGCACGCCGACGTGCTGGCCCGGATCCGGCTGGAGCCCGCCGCCGTGGGGGGACTCGGCCTGGCCTGGACCTACGCCACCCTTGCCGACCTGGAACGGCACGACCAGCGGCCGTACGTGCTGGAGCCGCTGATCGACTCGGTCCGGTGTACCGCCGAGGCGGACGTGAGTTGCCTGCTCAAGCAGCTCGCTGACCACGAGTGGGCGGTGTCCCTGCGCAGCAAGGGCGCCGTGGACGTGAGCCGGGTGGCGATGGGCCTGGGCGGGGGCGGGCACCGACTGGCCGCCGGCTTCACCGGGCATGGCTCGGTGGACGAGGTGGTCGCGGCGGTCCGTGCGGCACTGCCGGGTGGTAGCTGAGCTGTCCGATCAGGTCGAGCAGTCGGTTGGTGCGGCGCCGCTGGGCGGAGCCGCCCGGCCCGCCGGGGCGGCGTCGCGGGGCGCCGTGGGCCGCGACGGTCGTTCGGATCAGGGATAACTCCGGGGCGTATTTCCCTTTCCGCTTACGGTGACCGCCGGGGACAATCGGAGCATGGAGCAGCCCTCGGAGATCGTTACAGAGGTGCCCCGAGCCTGGGACCGGCCGGCCGTCTCGGTGCCGGTGCTGGTGGTCCTGTCGCTGGTCGGTGGCGCCTTTCCGTCCTTCTCGATGCAGGCCAACCTCTACACGATCGGCACCGGGGGAGCGCTCATCTGGTTCGGCCTGTCGAACCGGGTGCCGCGTCGGCCGGCCGGTCGGGTGGGCCGAGGGGTGATCTGGTGGGTTCTGCCGGTCGCCGTCTTCGGCGTGTTCGAGGGGGCGACCTTCGTGCTCGGCTCCGGTGATGACTTTCCGACCTTCTCCCGGTTGGCAGACCCGGTGCTGGAGCACCAGGTTGCCCGGTCGGCGGGGTACTTCGGCTGGCTCGCCGCCTTCTGGGGACTGGTGCGCCGATGAGTACGCGAGAGTTCGCCATCGCCGGTTTCCTGACCGCCCTGGTGCTGTTCGGCGGGCTCGAATGGGCCGCTCGCCGCGAGGGTTCCCGGATTCCCACCCTGGGCGAGGCATGCGCCTACGTCATGCAGTACGAGGTGGGTCCGGTCCCGGTGGGCCGGATCGGGTTGTTCGGCTTCTGGTGGTGGGCGGGCTGGCACTTCTTCGCCCGCTGACCCGGAACCGGCCCCCGCGCCGACCCGGAACCGGCCCCGCACCGCGGACGGACGCCGTCGTTAGCCTGCCGTCGGTCCCAACCGCGCGGCATCTGGGATGCGTCCCGAATTACGGGAAGCGTGGGCAGTATCTGGACCTGAACGATAACTTGGGTGGTGTCGCGAACCGTGGCCCGGCCGATCCGGGACACGGGTGGCCGCCAGGCCACTGAATTGCCTCCAGGGTCAGACCGACCCGGGGTCACGCTGCCTCCGTCTCCCTTTCCGGTGATCCCGGATTCAGCCGGATGGCGCTCAGCAGGACCGCCAGCGGCGGGCCGTACCGGCTCGACGCACCCTGGAAGGAGCACCCGCATGCCCAGGAAGCCGAAGACCGAAACCGCCGACGAGATCGCCCGCGAGCAGGCCCGGCGGGCGCTGCAGACGTCGATGGACACCCGGCAGTAAGGGTCACTTCAGCCGCACCGTAAGCGCCATGCGGCGTTTGCGTCCCTTACTGGCCGCGTGCCAGGATCATGCTTCGTGAGCCTGCCCACCAGTGCCGAGCCGCAGATCCGGCCCACTGCGCGCCGAATTGCCGCGCTCGCCCTCCCCGCGCTGGTGGTGCTCGCGGCCGAGCCGCTGTACATCCTGGTCGACACGGCAGTGGTGGGACACCTGGGCCGGATCCCACTGGCCGCGCTCGGCGTCGGTGGCACCGTCCTGACCATCGCCACCTGGCTCGGCACGGTTGTCGCCTACGGCACCACCGGCCGGTCGGCCCGACGGTACGGCGCCGGCGACCGGGCGTCGGCGGTGGCCGAGGGGGTGCAGGCGTCCTGGCTGGCGCTGACCGCGGGACTGCTGGTCACCGTCGTCGTCGAGATCGGCGCGGGGCCCATCGCGCGGGCGCTGGCCGGCGGCGGTACGGAGGTGGCCGGAAACACCGCGCACTGGCTTCGGGTGGCGGCCCTCGGCGCCCCCGGGCTGATGCTCGCGGCCGCCGGCAACGGCTGGTTGCGCGGGGTCCAGGACACCCGCCGGCCGCTGTACTTCGTTCTCATTCCCAACCTGCTGTCGGCGGCGCTCTGTCCGCTGCTGGTCTATCCCGTCGGCCTCGGGCTGGTGGGCTCGGCGGTGGCCAACGCCACCGCGCAGACGCTGTCGGGGCTGCTCTTCGCCAGTGCGCTGCTGGCCGAGCGGGTGCCGCTGCGGCCCAGGCCGGAGGTGTTGCGCCGGCAACTCGCGCTCAGCCGGGATCTGCTGGTCCGTGGGGTGGCCTTCCAGGCCAGTTTCCTGTCCGCCACGACGGTCGCGGCCCGGTTCGGCGCGGCCGTGGTCGGTGCCCACCAGATCGCGCTCCAGCTGTGGTTCTTCACCGCCCTGGTACTGGACGCCCTGGCGATCGCGGCCCAGTCGCTGGTGGGCTCGGCGCTCGGCGCGGGCGACGCCCGACAGGCCCGCTGGCTGGCCCGCCGGATCGCCCTGGCCGGCGCGCTCTGCGGGGTGGCCTTCGCGATCCTCATCGGTGCCGGGGCCGGTGTGCTGCCGGCGCTGTTCAGTCCGGACGTCCAGGTACGGGAGCAGGCGATGGTGGCCTGGCCCTGGTTCGTCGCCATGCAGCCGCTGGCCGGCGTCGTGTTCGCGCTGGACGGGGTGCTGATCGGCGCCGGTGACGTGCGTTACCTGCGCAACCTGACGATCGTGGCGGCGCTCGGTGGCTTCCTGCCGGCGATCTGGACGGCGTACGCGCTGGACCTCGGCCTGGGTGGCATCTGGGCCGGCCTCACCCTGTTCGTCGTGATCCGGCTGGTCGCGCTGCTGCTGCGGATGCGCTCCGGCCGGTGGGCGGTGACCGGCGCGGTCCGCTGAGCCGACCGGTTCCCCAGGATCCGGATTCTCCCGCGACCATCCGGTGGACTGTCTGGAATGCTCCCCGACCGCGAGTTCAACGGGGATCGTGATCACCGTTGACCGGTCGCGCCGAACAGACGCTCAGCGCCAGCGCAGGATGACGAGCGTCGGCGCAGGATCGGAGCGCCAGCGCGGGATCAGGACGAACGGCGGCGCAGGATCAGGACGAACAGGGCGAGAACCGCTGTGACCATTACGGAGGCCGTCAACGCAACAAATGCGAACGAGAGGATGTCGGCCAGCACGCGGTGCCGGTCTGCCCACCGACTCCGGCTCCGCCACCGCCACCACCGTTCGCGGCCCGTTCGTAGGGCGGGCAGGCTCGCCACGAGGAGTTCCAGCCGGCGGCCGACTGTCAACCGGGGTGGCTCCGGGTTCCGCATCCATTCCGGCAGGTCCACGCTGGGGCGATCCCGATCGGGTGGGCGTGGAGCAGTCATCTGAACTCCCGTGCGGCTGATTGTCCGGACTCGTGCGTCCGGACGTACCGTACGGCACACATTTCGCCCCCGGCTGGGCGCTCGGTGCGGCCTCTGGATGGTCTGGCAGGCTTGGCACCGTGAGCGGCGACGGACTGATCGTGGTGGACAAGCCGGCCGGGATGACCTCGCACGACGTGGTCGCCCGGCTGCGCCGGCTGGCCCGTACCCGGCGGGTCGGACACGGCGGGACACTGGATCCGATGGCCACCGGGGTGCTGGTGATCGGGGTCGGCCGGGCCACCCGGCTGCTCACCTACGTGATCGGGGCCGACAAGAGCTACACCGCCACGGTCCGACTGGGTCAGGCGACGATCACCGACGACGCCGAGGGCACGGTGACGGCGAGCACGCCGGCGGGCCACCTCGACGACGGCGCGATCCGGGCGGCCTTCGCCGGGCTGACCGGTGAGATCGACCAGGTGCCGAGCGCGGTCAGCGCCATCAAGATCAACGGCCAGCGGGCGTACAAGCGGGTCCGCGAGGGGGAGACGGTCGAGCTGGCCGCGCGGCGGGTCACCATCGGCCGGCTCGACGTACTCGCGATCCGCCGGCCCGCCGCCGACGCGGACGGCGCGGCGGGTACGGCGTTGAGCAGCGGATCTGTCGACGAGGCCGGCGCGGCCGGCGGGGTGGCGGGCCCGGGTTCGGCAGACGAGGCCGGCGGCGGGCCGAACCCGGTTGGCACCGCCGATGTCGTGGACGTGGACATCGAGGTGAACTGCACGTCCGGTACGTACATCCGGGCCATCGCCCGGGACGCCGGCGCGACGCTGGGTGTCGGTGGCCACCTCACGGCGCTGCGCCGGACGGCGGTCGGCGGCTTCACCCTGGCCGAGTCGGCGACCCTGGAGCGGCTGACCGAGCTTGCCGAGAGCGCCGGGAACGTGGTGGCGCTGGCGCCGGCCGAGGCGGCCCGGCGGTTCCTGCCGGTCCGCCAGGCCGATCCGGCCGAGGAGCGGGTGCTCGGGCACGGCGGCCCGCTCGCCCCGGTGGGCATCCCGGGGCCGTACGCCGTGCTCGGAGCCGACGGCAGGCTGGTGGCTATCGTCAGCGAGCGGGACGGCCGGGCGCGGCCGGAGATCGTGCTCGCGCCCGCCTGAGGAACAGGTCACGGGCGGTGGATCGACCGGGAGGACACGGAATGCAGCGGTGGCGCGGGTACGAGGCGGTCCCGCGGGGTTGGGGCCGGTCGGTGGTCACCATCGGCGTCTTCGACGGGGTGCACCAGGGGCACCGGGCCACCATCGGGCACGCCGTCGAGCGGGCCCGGGAGCTGGGGGTCCGCTCGGTCGTGGTCACCTTCGACCCACACCCCTCCGAGGTGGTCCGGCCGGGTACGCATCCGGCCGTGCTCACCGAACCGGCCCGCAAGGCGGAGCTGATCGAGCAGCTCGGCGTCGACGTGCTGTGCGTGGTGCCGTTCACCCCGGAGTTCTCCCGGCTGACCGCCGAGCAGTTCGTCCACGACATCCTGGTCGAGCACCTGCACGCGGCGCTCGTGGTGGTCGGGGAGAACTTCCGGTTCGGGCACCGGGCGGCCGGGGACGTGACGCTGCTGGAACGGCTCGGCCGGACGTTCGGGTTCGCGGTCGAGGGGGGTCCGCTGGTCGCCGGGGACGGGACGGTCTTCTCCTCGACGTACATCCGGTCCTGCGTCGACGCCGGCGACGTGCGGGCCGCGGCGGTGGCGCTGGGCCGACCGCACCGGTTGGCCGGGGTGGTGGTCCGGGGTGACCAGCGCGGCCGGGAGCTGGGCTTCCCGACCGCCAATCTGCTCTGCCACCGGTACGCGGCGATCCCGGCCGACGGGGTCTACGCGGCCTGGCTGGTCCGGGACCCGGCCCGGGTCGGGTCGACCGGGCGTACGGCGCTCCCGGCGGCGGTCTCGATCGGGACGAACCCCACCTTCTCCGGCCTCGACCGGCGGGTGGAGGCGTACGTTCTGGACTTCAGCGGTGACCTGTACGGCGAGCGGCTGGCGCTGGACTTCGTGGCGCACCTGCGCGGGCAGCGCACCTACCAGGGGGTCGAGCCACTGATCGCGCAGATCGGTGCGGACGTGGCGCAGACCCGGGCGTTGCTGTCCTGACGCCGCCCCTGCCGGGCGCCGACGGCGGAAGCTGGTAGCCTGGCAGAGACGCTGGGAGACCGGCGCTGGCCTCGCGTGCCTGCTCGACGCCGCGGGTGCGGGGTCTACCAACCAAACCCACGGAAACAGGGAGAAGATGGCGCTCGACCAGGAGACCAAGAGCAAGATCCGGCAGGAGTACGCGACCGTCGAGGGTGACACCGGTTCGCCGGAGGTCCAGGTGGCTGTGCTCACCAAGCGGATCGCCGACCTCACCGAGCACCTCAAGGTGCACAAGCACGACCACCACAGCCGTCGTGGTCTGCTGCTGCTGGTCGGCCGGCGCCGCCGGCTGCTCAACTACCTCCAGAAGGAGGACATCAGCCGCTACCGGTCGCTGATCGAGCGACTCGGCCTGCGGAGGTGACGTGACGGGGGAGTGGCGATTCGCCGCTCCCCCGTGCCCGTCCCATCGAAACAAGGGGCCAGCGCGACCGCCCGCGAGAAAGTCGGATCAGCGCACCGGTCCTCGGTAGTGGCCCCCGGGCCGCCGGCATCGGCCGGCACCCCGGGCGCTTCGATCGAAGACCGGCCGCCTGAGCGGCTTCGGCGAGGTCGTGGGCCCCACGACCGAAGGAGTACGAAACACCCATGACCGAGAATCGCCTCGGCACCCAGCACAGCAAGGCCGTGATCGACAACGGGACGTTCGGCACCCGTGAGATCACGTTCTCCACCGGGCGGCTGGCCCGGCAGGCCGCCGGCTCCGTGATCGCCCAGCTCGGCGAGACCGTCGTGCTCTCCGCGACCACCGCGGGCAAGCAGCCGAAGGAGCAGTTCGACTTCTTCCCGCTGACCGTCGACGTCGAGGAGCGGATGTACGCCGCGGGCCGGATCCCCGGCTCGTTCTTCCGCCGCGAGGGCCGGCCCAGCGAGGACGCCATCCTCACCTGCCGGCTCATCGACCGGCCGCTGCGCCCGTCGTTCGTCAAGGGCCTGCGCAACGAGGTCCAGGTCGTCGAGACCATCCTCGCGCTCGACCCGCAGCACCCGTACGACGTCGTCGCGATCAACGCCGCGTCGATGTCCACCAAGCTGTCCGGCCTGCCGTTCTCCGGCCCGGTCGGTGCGACCCGGATGGCACACGTGGACGGCCAGTGGGTGGCCTTCCCGACCCACGAGGAGCTGGCTCGGGCCACCTTCGACATGGTGGTCGCCGGCCGCGCCCTGCCGGACGGCGACGTCGCGATCATGATGGTCGAGGCCGAGGCCACCGAGAACACCGTCAAGCTGGTCGCCGGGGGCGCCACGGCGCCCACCGAGGAGGTCGTGGCCAGCGGCCTGGAGGCCGCCAAGCCCGCCATCCGCGAGCTGTGCCGGGCGCAGAGCGAGCTGGCCGACGCCGCCGCGAAGCCGGTGGCCGAGTTCCCGATCTTCCTGGACTACCAGGACGACGTGTTCGAGGCGGTCGCTGGTTCCGGCCGGTCCGAGGTCGCCGAGGCGCTCAAGATCGCCGGCAAGGCGGACCGCGAGGAGGCGCTCGACCGGATCAAGGCCCGGCTGCACGAGGAGCTGGACGCCCGCTTCGAGGGCCGGGAAAAGGAGATCAGCGCCGCGTTCCGGTCGCTGACCAAGTCCGAGGTCCGGGCCCGGGTGCTGCGCGAGCAGGTCCGGATCGACGGTCGCGGCCCGCGGGACATCCGCCCGCTGTCGGCCGAGGTCGGCGTGCTGCCCCGGGTGCACGGTTCGGCGCTGTTCGAGCGGGGCGAGACCCAGATCATGGGCGTCACCACCCTCAACATGCTGCGCATGGAGCAGGCGCTGGACACGCTCTCCCCGGAGAAGTCCAAGCGCTACATGCACAACTACAACTTCCCGCCGTACTCCACCGGTGAGACCGGTCGGGTCGGCTCGCCGAAGCGGCGCGAGATCGGGCACGGCGCGCTGGCCGAGCGGGCGCTGCTCCCGGTGCTGCCGTCGCGCGAGGAGTTCCCGTACGCGATCCGGCAGGTCTCGGAGGCGCTGGGCTCCAACGGCTCGACGTCGATGGGTTCGGTCTGCGCCTCCACCCTCGGCCTGCTGTCGGCCGGTGTGCCGCTGAAGGCGCCGGTGGCCGGCATCGCCATGGGGCTCATCTCGGACGAGGTCGAGGGCAAGACGCAGTACGTCACCCTGACCGACATCCTCGGTGCCGAGGACGCGTTCGGTGACATGGACTTCAAGGTCGCCGGCACCCGGGACTTCGTCACCGCGCTCCAGCTCGACACCAAGCTCGACGGCATCCCGTCGGATGTGCTGGCCGCCGCGCTCCAGCAGGCGCACGAGGCCCGGCAGACCATCCTGGACGTGATGCAGCGGGCCATCGAGGCGCCGGCCGAGATGTCCGACTACGCGCCTCGGGTCACCACCGTGAAGATCCCGGTCGACAAGATCGGCATGGTGATCGGGCCCAAGGGCCAGACCATCAACGCCATCCAGGACGAGACCGGCGCCGAGATCTCGATCGAGGACGACGGCACCATCTACGTCGGGGCCACCAACGGCCCGTCGGCGCAGGCGGCGGTGGAGCGGATCAACGCGATCGCCAACCCGACCCTGCCGAAGATGGGGGACAAGTTCCTCGGCACCGTGGTCAAGACCGCGGCGTTCGGTGCGTTCGTCTCGCTGCTGCCCGGCCGTGACGGCCTGCTGCACATCTCCAAGGTGGGCGACGGCAAGCGGGTCGAGAGGGTCGAGGACTTCCTCAACGTGGGTGACCGGGTCGAGGTGCAGATCGCCGATATCGACGCGCGCGGCAAGATCTACCTGGACAAGGTCCGTCCCGAGGGTGCCGAGGCGCCGGCCGAGGCGGACGCCGATGAGCGTCCGAGCGGCCGCGACCGGGGCGGTGACCGTGGTCCCCGGGACCGTGGTGACCGTGGCGGCGACCGTGGTGACCGTGGCCCCCGCCCCGAGCGCGGTGAGGGTGGCGGCGGTGAGGGCGGCGAGCGGCGTCGCCGGACCCGGCACAGCTGATCCGCGAGACCGCGATGACCCCTCCGTCGCGGGACGGTTCGACCGTCCCCGGGTCCGGCAGCGCGCCGGCCCGGGCGGTCACCCGTACCCTGACCAGTGATCCGCTGGGTGGCACGGTCCGTCGGACCGTGCTGCCCAGTGGGCTGCGGGTGATCACCGAAGCGATCCCGGCGATGCGCAGCGTGTCGTTCGGCGTCTGGGTGTCGGTCGGTTCCCGGGACGAGACCGGGGCGCAGGCCGGGGTCTCGCACTTCCTGGAGCACCTGCTGTTCAAGGGCACCAACAAGCGCAGCGCGCTGGACATCTCCGCCGAGATCGAGGCGGTGGGCGGCGAGACCAACGCCTTCACCACGAAGGAATACACCTGCTATTACGCGCGGGTGCTCGACGACGACCTGCCGCTCGCGGTGGACGTGATGTGCGACCTGGTCGCCGACTCCGTGCTCGACCCGGCCGACGTGGAGACCGAGCGCGGGGTGATCCTCGAAGAGATCGCCATGCACGACGACGAGCCGGGGGACGAGGTACACGACCTGTTCGCCCGGGCCGTCTACGGCGACCACCCCCTCGGCCGGCTCATCTCGGGCACCGAGGAGACCATCTCCCCGATGAGCCGCCGGCAGATCCAGAGCTTCTACCGGCGCCGGTACCAGCCGCCGTCGATCGTCATCGCCGCGGCGGGCAACCTGGAACACGCCACCGTGGTGCGACGGGTGCGCCAGGCCATCGCCGGGACCCCGCTGGACGCCGCCGGGGCCCAACCGGCCGCGGTCCGTGCGGTCCGGCCGGCCGTCCGGACCCGGCAGGCCGTGACGGTGGTCCAGCACAAGGAGACCGAGCAGGCCCATGTGGTGCTGGGTTGCGCCGGGATCGGCCGGCTCGACGAGCGGCGGTTCGCGCTCGGGGTGCTCAACAACGTCCTCGGCGGCGGCATGTCCAGCCGGCTGTTCCAGGAGATCCGGGAGCGGCGTGGACTGGCCTACTCGGTCTACTCGTACGCCAGCCAGTACGCCGACAGCGGGCTGTTCGCGGTCTACGCCGGTTGTGCACCGGGCAAGGTCGACGAGGTACTCGCGCTGACCCGCAACGAGCTGGCCGAGGTGGCGGCGCACGGCATCACCGAGGCCGAGCTGTCCCGGGGCAAGGGCATGACCAAGGGCTCGTACGTCCTGGGGCTGGAGGACACCGGTTCCCGGATGAGCCGGCTGGCCAAGGGTGAGCTGCTCTACGGCGATCTGCTGGCTGTGGACGACCTGCTGACCCGGGTGGACGCCGTCACGGCGGACGAGGTCAACGCGCTCGCGGCCGAGTTGCTCGCCCAGCCCATGTCGCTGGCCGTCGTCGGCCCCTTCGACCCCGACGCCTTCACCGCGGCCTGACCACGGCCCGACTGCGGCGCCTGACCACGGCCCGACTGCGGCCTGGCCACGGCTCGCCGGCTCGCCGGGACCGGGTTCGGCGCTCGGCGCGGGGCGGGACCGGCGTTGGGATAGGTTGTGGCCCGTGACTGACGAGCGTGAACCGATCCGGGTCGGCGTGCTGGGGGCGCGTGGGCGTATGGGCATCGAGGTGTGCCGGGCCGTCGAGGCGGCCGACGACCTCGAACTGGTGGCGACGGTCGACCAGGGCGACCGGCTGACCGATGTCTCCGACGCCGGCGCCGAGGTGGTCGTCGACTTCACCGCGCCCGACGTGGTGCTGGGCAACCTGCGCTGGTGTGTCGACCAGGGCATCAACGTGGTGGTCGGCACCAGCGGGTTCACCGAGGAACGGCTGGACGAGGTCCGCGCTCTGCTGGCGGACCGGCCCGACCTCGGCGTGGTGATCGCGCCGAACTTCGGCATCGGCGCGGTGCTGATGATGCAGTTCGCGGCGCGGGCCGCCAGGTACTTCGAGTCCGTCGAGATCATCGAGCAGCACCACCCGAAGAAGCTGGACGCGCCGTCGGGGACCGCCGCGCACACCGCCCGGCTCATCGCGGCGGCCCGAGCCGAGGCCGACCGGGAGCCCATGCCGGACGCCACCCGTGACGAGCTGCCGGGCGCGCGGGGCGCCGACCTCGATGGCGTCCGGGTACACGCCGTCCGCGCCAGCGGTCTGGTGGCGCACCAGGAGGTGCTGTTCGGCACGACCGGGGAGACGCTCACCATCCGGCACGACTCGTACGACCGGGTCTCCTTCATGCCCGGGGTGCTGCTGGCCGTGCGGTCGGTGCGGCGCCGGCCGGGCCTGACCGTCGGCCTCGACGCGCTCCTGTGACCGGCTCACCCCAGCTCCGGGCGGCGGAGCGGTCGTAGCGCGACCGAAGCGGTGGACGCGCCGAGCCAGGTCGGCCGGACCCGGCTGGGCCGGTTGGGCCAATTTGGCGGGCTACGCCTGCTGGGTCGGCTGGGTCGGCACCGCGACGTGCAGCCGGAGCTGGTTGACCAGCATGTCGTCGACGTCCAGGCCCCGGGCGGCGCCGTCCGGCTCCCAGCCGGCGCTGCCCAGGAAGCGGCGGGTCGCGGCGTCGCCGTCGAAGGCCCAGGCCACCGCCGAGGCGAAGCCGTCCTCGCGCCACAGATCCACCGAGGCGGCGAGCAGCCGACTGCCGTGCCCACGCCGGCCCCAGCGCGGCTCCACCAGCAGGTCGGTGACCGCCGCGACGTCCGGGCCGACCGCCTCGGCCGGCTCGTTCGGGGCGAGTGCCTGCTCGTCGGCCGGACCGGATGCCGCGAAACCCACCAGATACGATTGTTCGGCCTGTTCGATGGCGACCAGCACCCGGTGCCGGTCCGACGGCGGCGCCTCGATCGCGGCCCGCCACCGTTGGGTGAGGAAGTCCTCGTCCAACCCGTCGAGCACGTGCTTCGGGAGCAGCCGGCGGTAGGCGACCCGCCAGGTCGCCAGCTGCACGCGTGTGATCTCGCCGGCGTCCTCCGGACGCGCCGGGCGGACGTATCCCGTAGCCATGACCGGCAAGCCTACGCAGGGCGGAGGAAACGGCGATGCCGCAGGGTGCCCTCGGGCGGACCCGCAACCAGGCTCTCGCCGTCGCGCTGCTCGCGGTGGCGGTCGCGGTCTTCGTCGCCGCGACGGCCGTCCGGCACGGCTTCTTCGACCTCAAGGTCTACGCCGGGGCGATCCACCACTGGGTACGCGACGGTGGCGACATCTACGACTATCTCAAGCCCAGCAGCACGTACGGCTTCACCTACCCACCCTTCGCGGCGCTCACCATGCTGCCCCTGGCGTACCTGCCGTGGCCGGTGGCCATCGTGGGGAGCGTGCTGGCCACGGTCGTCGCGACCGGCCTGGTGCTGTGGTGGCTCATCGGCCCGCTCGCCCGGTACGCCGGTTGGCCGGCCTGGTTCGCCCTGGCCGTGGCGGCATGCCTGGCCGCGGCGTTCGAGCCGATGCGGGAGACGGTGCTGTTCGGTCAGGTCAACATGCTGCTGCTCTTCCTGGTCGCCGCGGACCTGCTCTGGCTGGTCCCCGACCGGGTCCCGGACGGCGTCCCCGACCGGGTCTCCAACCGGCTTCCGGATCGGGTCTCCAACCGGGTCTCCGGTCGGATCCTCGCCGGGGTCCGCTGGCACCGGTGGGCGGGGGTCGGCGTGGGGCTGGCCACCGCCATCAAGCTGACGCCCGGGGTGTTCATCGTCTATCTGCTGGTCACCCGGCGCTTCCGGGCGGCCGCGACGGCGGCCGGTACGGCGGCGGCGGCCACGGTCTGCGCCGGTGCCGTGGCGCCCGACGCCTCCCGGGTGTTCTGGACCGAGGCGCTGTGGAACACCGACCGGGTGGGGTCGCTCGCGTACATCTCGAACCAGTCGTTGCAGGGCCTGGTGGCCCGGCTGCAGCCGGCCGCGCCGAACCGGCTGGCCTGGCTGGTCCTGGTGCTGGCGGCCCTGGCGGTCTGGGCCTGGCGTGCCCGGACCGCGGTGGCCGTGGGGGACGAGGCCGCCGGGTTCGCCCTGACCGGCGTGGTGGGTTGCCTGGTCAGCCCGGTCACCTGGGTTCACCACCTGGTCTGGCTGCTGCCCGCCCTGGTGCTGCTGGTCGACAACGCCGTCCGCGGTGAGCCCGGTCCGGAGCAGGGTCCCCGTCGACGCCGGACCGGCCTGCTGGTGTTCGCGGCCGTGCTCTACCTGCTGCTGTGCAGCCGCCTGGTGTGGTGGTGGGAGGACGGCTCGGCAGGTCTCACCGGTTTCCTCGGCAGCAACGCGTACGTCTGGGCCAGCCTCGCCCTGCTCGTCGCGCTGCCGGTACGGGACCACGGCGTCGCCCCGCTCCAGGTCACGGACGACGGCGGGACGGGCCGGCGGTCCGCCGGTGGCTCAGCCGGGACCGATCCGGCCGGTGTAGCGGACCTCGGCCAGGCCGAGCGGCGGACGGCCACCGGACCGCTTGAGCTGGTACGTCGACCGTTCGCCGTCGGTGACTAGGCCCGCGTGTTCGTAGAAGGTCCGGGCCCGGCGGTTCTCCTCCAGGACCCAGAGCCGCAACTCGGTCCAGCCCTGTTCGGCCAGGCCGGCGCGGGCCGCCCCGAGCAGCGCCCGGCCGATGCCCCCACCCCACCGGCCCGGGTCCACGTACAGCGCCAGAATCTCGCCGTACGAGTGGTCCAGCTGGTCCCGGTCCTGCTCGATCCGGTACGGCCCGAAGGTGGTGAACCCGGCGATGCCGTCGGCGTCCTCGACCAGCAGAGTCCGGAACGGGTGGTCCGGTGCGGCGGTGTCGAGATCCCGACGTCGCTGCGCCCAGGCGACCGGGTTCAGCAACCCGAGGGTCTCGTCCGGGACGATGCCCGCGTAACCGATCCGCCAGGCGGCCACGTGTACGGCGGCGATGGCCGGCGCGTCGTCGGGAGTCTCCGCCCGGATGATCCGCATCTCCCAGTTCTAGCCGCAGCCGCCCCGCCGATCCAGCGCCCACTCCGGTGAGCGTCCCGATCCAGCGCCCACTCCGATGAGCGTCCCGATCCGGCGCCCACTCCGATGAGCGTCCCGATTCAGCGCCTACTCCGATGGGCGCCGATGATCCGGATCCGGGGGAGGGTGCGGGGAAGCTGTCGGACCGTTCGACTACCGTTCCGAAGCGATGGCAGCACTACCCGAGGAAATCTCCGTGGCCCAGGCCCGGCGCATCGCGCTGGCGGCCCAGGGTTTCGCCGATCCCGCGCCGAGCGGGGTGCCCACCCGGCGCCACCTGCGCCGGGTGTTGGGCCGCACCGGTCTGGTGCAGATGGACTCGGTGAATGTCCTGCAACGCGCGCACTACCTCCCGCTGTACAGCCGGCTCGGTCCGTACCCGCCCGAGTTGCTCGACCGGGCGGCCTACCGGGCGCCGCGCGAGTTGTTCGAGTACTGGGGCCACGAGGCGTCGCTGGTGCCGGTCGAGTTGCACGCCGCGCTGCGCTGGCGGATGGCCGCCGCCGAGAAGCACGCCTGGGGCGGGATGCGCCGGGTCGTCACCGAGCAGCCCGAGCTGGTGCGCTGGGTGCGGGACGAGGTGGCGGCGCGTGGGCCGCTCACGGCCGCCGAGATCGAACACGACGCGCCACGGCAGACCGGTAACTGGGGCTGGAACTGGTCGGTCGTCAAGCAGGCGTTGGAATACCTGTTCTGGGCCGGTGAGGTGACCGCGGCGGACCGGACCGGCTCGTTCGCCCGCCGGTACGACCTGCCGGAACGCGTGCTGCCCGCCGCCGCGCTGGCGGCGCCGACGCCCAGCGACGCCGAGGCGTACCGGCGGCTGGTGGCCATCGCGGCGCGTTGCCTGGGGGTGGCCGCGGAGCCGGAGTTGCGGGACTATTTCCGGCTCCCGGTGGCCGGCGCCCGGACGGCGGTGGCCGAGCTGGTCGAGGCGGGCGAGCTGCTGCCGGTCCGGGTCCGTGGCTGGCGGCAGCCGGCCTACCTGCACCCCGAGGCCCGGATGCCGCGCTGGATCCGGGCCAGCACGCTGGTCAGCCCGTTCGACCCGCTGGTGTGGGAACGCGCCCGCACCGAGCGGCTGTTCGGGTTCACCTACCGGATCGAGATCTACGTGCCGGCGCCCCGGCGGGTGTACGGCTACTACGTGCTGCCCTTCCTGCACGGTGACCGGTTCGTCGCCCGGGTCGATCTCAAGGCCGACCGCAGGGCGGGGATCCTGCTGGTGCCGGCGGCGTGGGCGGAGCCGGGCGTGGATCCGGCCGAGACTGCCGGCGCGCTGGCGACCGAGCTGCACCGGCTGGCCGGCTGGCTGGGGCTGAGCGCCGTGGCGCCGCCAGCCGGCGGGGACCTGGCCGGCCCGCTGCGCGCCGCCCTGGCCGGATCCGCCGGTGTACGGTGAGTCCAGCCGATCGACAAGGTGAGGTGCCGATGACGCACGCGGGTGGACCGCCGTCCGGTCCGACGTCCACCGAGGCCGTGCCGCCGGGTTGGACCGGCCAGGGCGTGCCGCCGGGTTGGACCGCACCGGCCCCGGAGCGCGACCGGCTGACCCGGTGGGTGTTGCGGATGCACGCCCGCGCTCCCCGCTGGACCGCGCCGGTCGCCGCGCTCGGCTGCATGGTGGCCGCTGCGGGCTACACGCTGATCAGCAGCCCCACCACCAGCGACCCGGACGCCGCGCCGACCTGCCTGCTGAAGCTGACCACGGGGCTGGACTGTCCGGGTTGCGGCGGCACCCGGGCCATGTGGTACCTGCTGCACGGCGACGTGCCGGCCGCCGCCCGGCACCATCTGCTCTGGGTGTTCGTCCTGCCGTTCCTGCTCTACCTGTACCTCGGTTGGGCGGTGGAGCGCAGCTTCGGCAAGCGGCTGCCGAAGCTACACGTCAGTCCGCGCACGCTCGGCATCATGCTCACGATCTGGCTGGTCTTCTCGGTGGCCCGCAACCTGCCCTGGCCCCCGTTCACGGCCCTCTACGTCTGATCCATGACGGCCGCGTCGACCGGCTGAGCCGGGTCCGCCGCGTTGCCAGCGTCGGCCGGACCAGCGAGTGGGCGCATGGTCCGGATCCCCCGGCTCGTTGTCGCGGTCACCGCCGACACCACCACCAGCAGGGCGAAGCCGAGCAGCGCGGCCGGCCCGCCGAGGTGGGCGATGAGCAGCCCGGCGAGCAGCGGGGCCAGCGCCGCCATGGACGTGGCGCCGAACAGGATCACGCTCACCACCCGGCCCTGGAGCCGATCCGGGGTGATCGCCGCCTGATAGCCGAACAGCGCCGAGTTGCAGGCCGGGCCGAGGAACACGACCACCGCCACCGGCACGGCGGCGAGGACCCCGGCGCTCAGCGGCGCGCTGACCGCCAGCAGGCCGGCGGCGGCCCAGCAGATGCTGATCACCAGCACCGGCAGCCGCAGCCGACGGAGCAGGGCGGGAGCCGCGACCGCGCCCGCGAGGCCCCCCACCGCGACGATCGTCTCGACGGGGTTGCTGGAGCGGGTCGCGGATCAGCAGGACGCCCACGAACGACGCCAGGTAGCTGACCGCGTCGGCCAGGAACGGCAGCGACCGGCCCAGCCCGAACAGCAGGCCGCCGAGGGGTGGCCCGGCCAGGCTGGTGCCGTACGCCCGGGCCTCGTTGCGGGCCACCGCGTCCGCCAACTGTTCCCGACCGACCACGCTGGGCAGGGCCGTGTGTTCGACGGTGTTGAACAGCACGCCACAGGCCGCGTCCAGCACGGCCACCGCGATCACCAGCGTCAGCCCGGCGTGCCCGGTGAGCAGCGTGACGCCCAGCAGAAGGTACCCGCCGAGGCGTACCGCGTCGCAGGTCAGCAGCGCCCGTCGCCGGTTGATCCGGTCGGCCAGCACCCCGGCGGGCAGCCGGCAGGCCAGGCGGGTGATCTGGAGCACCGTACCGACGATGCCCGCCTGGATCGGCGAGCCGGTGAGGTGCAGCACCAGCAGCGGTATCGCCAGGGAGGAGATGCTGGCGCCCAGGTCGGAGAGCGTCTGGCTGCCCCACAGCAGGTTGAAGGACCGGTTACGCCACAGCGACCGGGTCGTCCCGGCCGCCGCGGCGGTCATCCGGCAGCTCCGGACGGTCCCGGCCGTCCGGAGCCGGCGGGCCGCGTCACCGGACCGACCAGATCGACCGGTACGCCAGCTCGGGCGGCCCGGAGCACCAGCACCGGGACGGCCAGCCGTGGCACGCCGCGTCCCGGGCCGGGCACCGGCCGGCGGTCGTCCGCCCGGTCGTCCGGTGCAGGGGTTCACGGTGGTTCGGTCGCTTGGCTCTGCTCATGGGTCAGCCCACCCGCCGGATGTCGATGTCGCCGCTCAGCGTCCGTACCTCGATGCCGAGCTGGTGGCCGTTGGGCGGTGGGACGTTCCCCTGGCTCATGTGCAGCCCGTTGCGGGTGCTGCCGGACAGCGTGTTCAGGTCCAGCCAGACCCCCGTGCCGGCCGGCACCCCGATCCGGACGTCACCGGAGGCGGAGATGATTCCCAGGCTGCCCCGGTGCGCGGCGTCGATGCGGATGTCCCCGGAGGCGGTCTTCACCCGCAGGTCCCCGTTGGCGTCCCGGATCTGCAGGTCGCCGCTGGCGGTGTTGATCCGGGTGTCCGCGCCGGCGTGCCGGACGGTGATGTCGCCGGAGGCGCAGTCGACGCTGAGGCTGCCGCCGACCCGGCCGAGGTCGACGTCGCCGCTGGCGGTCCTGATCCGCGCGTCGCCGGTGACCTCGTCGATGTCGATGTCGGCGGAGGCGCCGCTGAGGATGGTGGTGGTGAAGGTTCCCCGCAGGCTCACGTCGGCCGACGCGATGTCCGCCTGGACGCCACTGCCGGTCGGCACGGTGACGCGGATCCGCAGGGAGCCGCCGCGCCGGAGGAACCGCCCCGGTTCCTTCGGCGCGCGGATGCTCAACGTGCCGCCGTTCAGTTCCACGGTGGTGTGCTCGGCCAGGTCGCGGGAGACCTCGCGGCCGTCGTACGGCTGCACGTCGACGGTGGCGACGTTCGTCTCGGCGGCGGTCACCTCGACCTTGCCCGACGGTACGGTCAGGTCCAGGGTGATCGGGGTGTCGACCGGGAACTCGGTCATGATCTCTCCTTGTCAGATGTCAACTGTCCGTGTCCGGGCAGGGGTGATCGCGGCGGCGCGGGCATCGCCGGGCCGTCGGGGGTTGGAGGGGTTGGACGGGTCGGGTGGTCTGCTGGGTCCGGTGGGTCTGCTGGGTCGCGGGTGCGGGCGTCAGGCCTGGGCGAACCCGGTGATCCGTTGGGAGCGGCGTCCCGGCGTCGATCCCGGCCAGCCGGGCGGTGGTGGCGGGCTCGGCGGCGTGGGCGGGCCGTGCAGGGCGGCGGTGACGGCCCGGACCAGCCAGGCGTTCACCGAGACGCCCTCGGCTGCGGCGGCCTGTTCGACCCCGTCCTTGAGGGATTCCGCGAGCCGCAGGGTGATCCGGGTGACGTCACCGGTCGGTTCGGCGACCGGGGTGGTGACCGCCGGTGCCGGCTCGACCGGTTCCAGGTGGGTGACGACCAGTTCGGCCACCCGACCCCGCAGCCGGACCTCGACGGCGGCGGCCGGGAGCTGGCCGCTGATCTCGTCGGAGGCGTCGGTGAGCACTTCGAGCAGGCAGAGCCGGACCGACGGTTCGAGTGAGCCGGCGAGCAGGTCGGCGGCGCGCGCGGTGTCCGGGCCGGCCGGGGCGGCCACCGCGGTGAGGTCCCGCCGGAGTGATTCGACGTAGGGTGCCAGGTCCATGACGTCACTATGGCACCATCCTGACGTCATTACAAGAGGAAATGGTGGCGGTTCATCGGATGGATGACGTCACGATGCTGGCATCGTGCCGTCAGAGGCGTACGCCGGACATCCGGAACCGGTCCCGCCGGATCCCCGTACCTTCCCCCGTCAGCGGCGGTGTCGGGTCCGATAGGTTGTCGGTATGACGCAGCACCACGCGGACCGTGCCGGCGGGACGGGCACCCGCCCGTTCGGGCGGCTACTCACCGCCATGGTCAGTCCGTTCACCCCGGACGGCGCGCTGGATCTCGACGGAGCGGCCCGACTCGCCGCCTACCTCGTGGACGAGCAGGCCAATGACGCCCTGGTGATCAACGGCACCACGGGCGAGTCACCCACCACGACGGACGGCGAGAAGGAGCGACTCGTCCGGGCCGTGGTCGAGGCGGTCGGTGACCGGGCGCGGGTGGTCGCCGGGGTGGGCACCAACGACACCCGACACACCATCGAGCTGGCGACAGCGGCCGAGAAGGCCGGCGCCAGCGGCCTGCTCGTGGTCACGCCGTACTACAACCGGCCACCGCAGGCCGGCCTGCTGCGGCACTTCACGGCCGTGGCCGACGCCGCCGGGCTGCCCGTGATGCTGTACGACATCCCCGGCCGCACCGGCACCCCGATCACCACCGAGACGCTGGTCCGGCTGGCCGAACATCCCCGGATCGTCGCGGTCAAGGACGCCAAGGGCGACCTGACCGGGACCTCCTGGGTGACCAGCCGGACCGACCTGGCGTACTACTCAGGTGATGACGCGCTGACCCTGCCGCTGCTGTCGGTGGGCGCCGTCGGGGTGGTCGGCACCTCGACCCACCTCACCGGCGCGCTCACCAAGCAGCTGATCGAGGCGTACGAGCGGGGCGAGGTGGAGACCGCCCGGACGCTGCACCGGCGGCTCCTGCCGCTCTACACCGGCATCTTCCGGACCCAGGGCACGATCCTGGTCAAGGCCGCCATGGCCGCCACCGGACTGCCCGCCGGTCCGGTCCGGCCGCCGCTGGTGGACGCGACGGAAATCGAGCTGGCACAGCTGCGGCAGGACTGCGCGGACGCCGGTCTGGACCTGCCGGCATGACCGTGCCGAACCCATCCCTCGGAGCGATCGAATGACCGTGACACACAACGACCAGGAACTGCCCCCACCGCTGCCCGAGGGAGGCCTGCGGATCACCCCGCTCGGCGGCCTCGGTGCCATCGGCCGGAACATGACGGTCTTCGAGTACGACGGCAAGCTGCTCGTGGTGGACTGCGGAGTGCTGTTCCCCGACGTGGAGCAGCCGGGCGTCGACCTGATCCTGCCGGACTTCACCCCGATCCTCGATCGGCTGGCCGACGTGCAGGCCATCGTGCTGACCCACGGCCACGAGGACCACATCGGCGCCGTGCCCTACCTGCTGGCCCACAAGCCGGACATCCCGCTGGTCGGCTCGCAGTTCACCCTGTCGCTGGTCGAGGCGAAACTCGCCGAGCGGCGGATCGAGCCGTACACGCTGACCGTCCGGGAGGGCGGCCGGGAGCGGCTCGGCCCGTTCGAGTGCGAGTTCTTCGCGGTCAACCACTCCATCCCGGACGCGCTGGCGGTGGCGATCCGGACGCCGGCCGGGCTGGTGCTGCACACCGGTGACTTCAAGATGGACCAGTTGCCGCTGGACGGCCGGATCACCGACCTGGCCGGCTTCGCCCGACTCGGTGCCGAGGGCGTCGACCTGCTGCTGTCGGACTCCACGAACGCCGAGATCCCGGGCTTCGTGACGCCCGAGCGGGAGATCGGCCCGGTGCTTGACTCGATCTTCGCCAAGGCCACCGGCCGGATCATCGTGGCGTCGTTCGCCTCGCACGTGCACCGGGTGCAGCAGGTGCTCGACTCCGCCAACGAGCACGGCCGGAAGGTGGCGTTGATCGGCCGGTCGATGGTCCGCAACATGGGCATCGCCCGGGATCTCGGCCTGCTGCGGATCCCGCCCGGCCTGGTGGTCGGCCTCGACGAGGCCACCGCGTTGCCGCCCGAGCGGATCGTGCTGATGTCCACCGGCTCGCAGGGCGAGCCGATGAGCGCGCTCGGCCGGATGGCGAACGGCGACCACCGGCACATCACCATCGCCTCGGGCGACACGGTGGTGCTGGCCAGTTCGCTGGTGCCGGGCAACGAGACGGCGGTCTACCGGGTGATCAACCGGCTCTCCCGGGCCGGCGCCAACGTGATCCACAAGGACGTCGCGAAGGTGCACGTCTCCGGGCACGCGCCGGCGGGAGAACTGCTCTACCTGCTCAACGTGACCCGCCCGAGCAACCTGATGCCGGTCCACGGCGAGTGGCGCCACCTGCGGGCCCACGCCCGGCTGGGCGTGGACTCCGGGGTCGCGCCGGACCGGGTGGTGATCTGCGAGGACGGCGACGTCGTCGATCTCGTCGAGGGTCGCGCGGCCGTGGTCGGCCACGTGCGCAGCCGGTACGTCTACGTGGACGGCCTGGCGGTCGGCGACGTGGGGGAGTCGCTGCTCACCGAGCGGCGGATCCTCGGCGACGGCGGTTTCATCTCGGCCACCGTGGTCGTCGACTCGGTCACCGGCAAGGTGGTGGGCGGACCGACGATCTCGGCCAAGGGCTTCTCCGACGACCCGGACGCCTTCAACCCGGTCATCCCGTTGATCACCGAGGCGCTGGGCCGGGCGGCGGCCGACGGCATCGCCGATCCGCACCAGTTGCAGCAGATCGTCCGCCGTACCGTCGGGCGGTGGGTGAACGACGCGTACCGGCGCCGGCCGATGATCGTCCCCACCGTCGTCGAGGTCTGAGCCCGAGGTCCTGGTCCGAGTCCCGGCGTCGAGGTCCGAGACGCCGGGCCAGACCCGCCCGCAGGACGCTGCGGACCGCCTTCGTCGGGTCGCTCAGCCACCTGGGTACGGCTCCGCCCGGGTCGCTGTACGGCTCCGTCAGGGGCGGGTACGGACGGGACCGTCCAGCGGTTCAGTCCGCGTACCGTGATGCTCCTCACGCCGCCTCGGCCCGTCCGCCGAGCGGGCCACCGTCGTACTCCCGCCAGAGACCCCAGGGTGACCGGAGGGAGTCGACGATGGACCGCAGACGGGTGATCCTCGGCGGGGTGACCGCGGCCGGGCTGCTGGCCGTGGCGGGCCTGCTGACCGCGGCGGCCATGACGATCCCGGCGCTGGCCGACGACCGGCCGGCGCCCCGCGCCACCGTGCCGACGCAGGCGGCCACGGTACCGGCCGACGCCGACACCGGCATCCCGGACGGACCCGCCGTTCCCAGCACCCGGGTACGCCGGCAGTTCCCCCGGCGCTGACGGCGTCGCCACTCCCGCGCGGGGCGGGGGTCCGCGCCGTTTCGGAGTCCGCGCCGGGCGGGTCCGGTCAGCCCAGGTCCGGTCAGCCCAGGTCCGGTCAGCCCAGGTCCGGTCAGCCCAGGTAGGTGGCCAGCCCGTCGAGCAGCCGGGCCAGGCCGAACTCGAACAGCCGCTCCAGGTCGAAGTCGAAGTCGCTGTTCAGCGCCATCCGCAACAGCGGCGATCCGGCGTCGGCCAACTCCCGCAGCCGGGGCTGCTGGCCGTCCATCCATTCGTCCTCGGTGATGCCGGTCTCCCGTCGCGCCTCGGTCTCCGACTCCAGCCCCGCCGCCACCCCCCGGACGAAGCTGAACAGCGTCACGTGGACGTACAACTGCCCCTCCAGGTCCAGGCCGGCGGCGCCGAGCGTCTGGAGCACCCGCTCGGCCAGCACCATGGCGTTCGGCGCGAGCTGCGGGCGGGTCAGCGACATGGCCGAGGCCAGCCACGGATGCCGGCGGAACGCCGCCCACTCGGCCCGGACGATCCGCTCCAGCTCCGGCCGCCAGCCGCCGGCCGTCGGCGGTGGCAGCGGTTCGTCGCCGAGCGCGCGGTCGACCATGTGCAGGATCAGTTCCTCCTTCCCGTCCACGTACCGGTACAGCGACATGGTGGCGACGCCCAGCTCGGTCGCGACCCGGCGCATCGACAACTCGGCCAGGCCGTTGGCGTCCGCGACGGCCACCGCCACGGCCACGATCCGCTCCCGGCTCAGCTCCGGGCCGGGCTCGGGAACGGCGCCGGTCGCCCCTGCCGGCCGGGACGGCTCCGGTATCCCGGGCGACCCCGGTATCCCGGGCGACCCCGGGATACCGGGCGACCCCGGCGTGCCGGGCGGCCCCGCCGATCCAGGCGGTCCGGGCGGGCGTGAGGGCGTACCGGCGACCACGGTGCCGATCCCCGGTCGCGCCTCGGTCAGGCCCGCCTGCCGCAGCGCGGCGTGCGCCTTGGTGGCGGTGGCGATGGCGACCGACCACTCCCGGGCGATCCGCCGGGCGGACGGCACCGGATCGCCGGGCCGCAGGTCACCGGCGGCGATCCGCTGGTGGATCGCCGCGACGATGCGCCGGTACGGCGGTTCCGGCCGGCTCATCGACCCGGTCCCGCCGGGGTCGACCGGTGCCCTAGTACACCAGCGTGACGCAGTTCACTCAGAATGCCCTTCGGTTGGCCTTCACCGACCGTGCCGGTACCGCCCTCCGTACTAGTACGGAACCCTCGACCAGCCGGCCTCGACCAGCGGTGATTGCTGTCCCTGGCGGGATCTGCGTACGGTGTACTGATCACGACGTACAGCGTACACAAGCGGAGGAAACCATGGCCGTCAGAACCGTTCTCATCTCCGGCGGCGGGATCGCCGGGCCCGCGCTGGCGTACTGGCTGCGTCGGTACGGGTTCACCCCGACCATCGTGGAGACCGGCCCCGGACCACGGCCCGGCGGACAGGCCGTCGACATCCGCGGTGTCGCCCGCCGGGTGGTCGACCGGATGGGGATCATGCCCCGGGTGCGGGAGCTGGCGGTCGACGAGCGCGGATACGCCAACGTGGACGCCGCCGGCCGGGTGGTGGCCCGGATGCCGGCCGAGCTGTTCGGCGGCGAGGGCATCGTGGCGGAGATCGAGATCTCCCGGGGCGACCTCGCGGGGATCCTGTCCGACCTCACCCGCCCACACGTCGAGTACCGCTACGCGGACCGGATCAGCGAGCTGACCGAGGACGCCACCGGGGTCCGGGTGCGGTTCGCCAGCGGCGCCCAGCAGCGGTTCGACCTGGTGGTCGGTGCCGACGGGGTGTACTCGGGGGTGCGCCGGCTGGCCTTCGGGCCCGAGGAGCGGTACGTGCGACCGCTCGGCGCGTACACCGCCTACTTCACCGTGCCCGATCCGGGCGACCTGGACCACTGGTTCCTGATGTACAACGCCCCCGGCGGTCGGGTGGCCGGGCTGCGGCCCGAGCGCGGCGGCACCGCGAAGGCGATGCTCAGCTTCAGGTCGGCACCGCTCGGCCACGACCGGCGGAACCCGGACCAGCAGCGACGCATCCTGGCCGAGGCGTTCGCCGGAGTCGGCTGGCGGGTGCCTGGGCTGCTCGCGGCGATGTGGACGGCGCCGGACTTCTACTTCGACACGATCAGCCAGGTCCGGGTGCCGGTCTGGTCCCGGGGCCGGGTCGCGCTCGTCGGCGACGCGGGATACAGCGGCTCGCCGCTGACCGGGATGGGTACCAGCATGGCGCTGGTCGGCGCGTACGTGCTGGCCGGGGAGCTGGCGGCGGCCGGCGGCGCGTACCCGGTGGCGTTCGCCAGGTACCAGGAGGTGCTCCGGGACCATGCCAGCCAGGGCCAGGAACTGCCGCCCGGCGGGGTCCGCGCGTTCGCCCCGCGGACCAGGCTGATGATCTCGGCGCGGAACGCCAGCACCCGGATGATGCACCACTGGCCGATGCGGAACATCCTGGCCCGGCAGTTCGCCAAGGCCGACGCCATCACACTGCCGGACTACGAGGCTGTGACGGACCGGCCTGAGGCCGGCGGGGCTGGAACGGACCGGCCTGGGACCGGCGGGGCTGGGACGGCGGATCCGGTGCCGCCGCCGAGCAGCACCCATCGGCGGTCGGACACGGACCGCAGAACCGCGGATTCCGCCGACCGCGCGGCTACCCTGTGACTCTATGGCCGGTCGCACCTCATCCACGAGTCGCCGACGCGGCGCGTCGTCGGCTCGTTCCGGGGGCACGCGCGGCGCGGCCACCCGGTCGCGCCAGCCCGCCCGGGGCCGCCCGGCCGCGCGCCGACCCAGCCGTACCGCCCGGACCTCGCCGGCCGTCCACGTCGGACGGGCCATCGGTGCCGTGTGGATGGGCGTGGCCCACGGCGTCGGCTGGGCCGTCCGGACCGCCGGCCGGCAGGCGGCCACGGCCCGCGACCTCGACCCGGAACACCGCCGGGACGGCGGCGGGTTGCTGCTGCTCGGTTTCGCCATCCTGACCGCGGTGGCCGTGTGGTTCTCCGGTGCCGGCCCGCTGGGCGCGCGGCTGGCCGACACCATCCGGCTGTTCCTCGGCGCCGTGTCGGTCGTGCTGCCGGTGCTGCTGGGGGTCGGGGCGTACCGGTTGATGCGCCACCCGGTCCCGCCGGAGGACGAGCACCGCGGACGCGGCCTGGTCGGCTGGACGGCGTTGATCGTCGCCACCGACGCGCTGCTGCACATCGCCCAGCACCCCATCGACAACGCTCAGCGCGACTACGCGGGTGGGCTGATCGGTGCCGGCGTCGGTGACCTGCTGGAGCGCGGCTTCACCGCCTGGGTCGCGGTACCGCTGCTGGTGCTGCTCCTGCTCTTCGGTCTGCTGGTGGTCACGGCCACCCCGATCAACAAGATCCCGGAAAGGCTGGGTCTGCTGGCCGGCGCGGTCACCGGTACCGGCGCGGCCGAACCGGAGACCGGGTCGGCCGCGGAGACCGCCGCCCCGGCGCGCAAGCGTCGGCCGGCCCGCCGGGTCGTCGAACCGACCGACCCGGACGAGCCGCCCGAGGACCTGGCCGACGTCGACCCGGGCATGTTGCAGGAAACCATCGAGCTGCCCCGTCGCCCCCGGGTGCCGGCCAGCCGTCGGGTACCGGAACCGCCCGACCACTCCCCGCCGCCGACCCGGGCCGAGCAGCTCGACCTCACCGCGATCTCCGGCGACTACCAGCTGCCGCCGCCGAACATGCTGGGCAAGGGCAGCGCGCCGAAGACCCGCAGCCGGGCGAACGACGAGGTCATCGCGGCGCTGACCGGGGTGTTCGACCAGTTCAACATCGACGCCGCCGTCACCGGGTTCACCCGGGGCCCGACGGTCACCCGGTACGAGGTGGAACTCGGGCACGGCGTCAAGGTCGAGCGGATCACCCAGCTCTCCCGCAACATCGCGTACGCGGTGAAGTCCGCGGACGTGCGGATCCTGAGCCCGATCCCGGGCAAGAGCGCGGTCGGGGTGGAGATCCCGAACACCGACCGGGAGGACGTGGCCCTCGGCGACGTGCTGCGCTCCCGCGCGGCCACCAGCGACCATCACCCGATGCTGGTGGCGCTGGGCAAGGACATCGAGGGCGGCTACGTGGTGGCCAACCTCGCGAAGATGCCGCACATCCTCATCGCGGGCGCCACCGGCGCGGGCAAGTCTTCCTGCCTGAACTCCCTGCTGGTGTCCCTGCTGAGCCGGGCGACCCCGGACGAGGTGCGGCTGTTGCTGATCGACCCGAAGCGGGTCGAGATGACCGGGTACGAGGGGATCCCGCACCTGGTCACGCCCATCGTGACCAACCCGAAGAAGGCGGCCGAGTCGCTGGAGTGGGTCGTCCGCGAGATGGACATGCGGTACGACGACCTGGCCGCCAACGGGGTCCGACACATCGACGAGTACAACCGGCGGGTCCGGGCCGGCGAGATCAAGGCGCCGCCCGGCAGCGAACGGGAGATCCGCCCGTACCCGTACCTGCTGGTCATCGTGGACGAGCTGGCCGACCTGATGATGGTCGCCCCGCGCGACGTGGAGGACTCGGTCGTCCGGATCACCCAGCTCGCCCGCGCGGCCGGCATCCACCTGGTGCTGGCCACCCAGCGGCCCTCGGTGGACGTGGTCACCGGCCTGATCAAGGCCAACGTGCCGTCCCGGCTGGCGTTCGCGACCTCGTCCCTGGCCGACTCCCGGGTCATCCTCGACCAGCCCGGCGCCGAGAAGCTGATCGGCCGGGGCGACGGCCTGTTCCTGCCGATGGGCGCCTCCAAGCCGACCCGCATCCAGGGCGCCTGGGTCTCCGAGAAGGAGATCGAGGCGATCGTCAAGTTCTGCCGGAACCAGCGCGAGCCGGAGTTCCGGCCGGACGTGCTGACGGTGGCCCAGGAGAGCAGGAAGAAGATCGACGAGGACATCGGCGACGACCTGGAGCTGCTGGTCCAGGCCATCGAGCTGGTGGTCACCTCACAGTTCGGTTCGACCTCGATGCTCCAGCGCAAACTGCGGGTGGGTTTCGCCAAGGCGGGTCGGCTGATGGACCTGATGGAGACCCGGGGCATCGTCGGGCCGTCGGAGGGCTCCAAGGCCCGGGACGTGCTGGTCAAACCGGACGAGCTGGCGGAGGCCCTGGCCGGGGTCCGCGGCGTCGACGCCTGATCTCCACCGCCGGACCCCGATGTGCTGACCCCGAAGCGACGAGCCTTCCGATCAGTGGAAGATCTTGAGGCCGACCACGCCGGCTACCACGAGCAGCAGGCAGAGTAGCCGGGGCAGGCTCGTCGACTCGCCGAGCGCCAGCATGCCGACCGTGGCGGTGCCCACCGCCCCGATGCCGACCCAGACGGCGTAGCCGGTGCCGACCGGGATCTCCCGCAGCGCGTACCCGAGCCCGAGCATGCTGCCGATCACGGTCACCAGGAAGATCACCGAGGGCACCGGCCGGGTGAACCCCTGACTACGGTCCAGGGAAACCGCCCAGGCCGTCTCCAGGAGCCCGGACAGCACCAGAACGATCCATGCCATTACGGGACCACCTCCAAGTCGATTGTCGCTGTAGACGATCAACGGCGCCGGTGCGTTGGGCGGGTCCGGCGTGGTCGGCGTGGTCGGCGGGGCCGACGACCGGCCCGGTAGGCTCGGATGGTGTCCGCCACCTCCCCCTCCGCGCGCAGCGCCAGCCCCGCATCCGGCACCGACGGCCGTCGGGTCGCCCTGCTCACCCTGGGCTGCGCCCGGAACGAGGTCGACTCGGAGGAACTGGCCGCCCGGCTGGACGCCGACGGCTGGGAGGTGACCACCGACGGCGAGCGCGCCGACGTGGTGCTGGTCAACACCTGCGGCTTCGTGGAGAAGGCCAAGCAGGAGTCGATCCAGACCCTGCTCGCGGCCGCCGGCTCCGGCGCCAAGGTGGTGGCCGCCGGCTGCATGGCGGAGCGGTACGGGCGGGAGCTGGCCGACAGCATGCCCGAGGCCCAGGCGGTGCTGGGCTTCGATGACTACCCGGACATCTCGGCCCGGCTGGGCTCGGTGCTCGCCGGTGAGCGGGTGGACTCGCACGTTCCCCGGGACCGTCGTGAGCTGCTGCCGCTGACCCCGGTCTCCCGGCGCGGCACCGGCGTCGTCGTTCCGGGTCACGGCGCCGGATCAACCACGCCGGCTCCCGCCGGTGGGCCGGCCGCGTCGTACGCCGACGAGCACACTCCCGCGCATCTGCGTCCGGTGCTGCGCCGCCGGCTCGGCACCGGACCGGTCGCCTCACTCAAACTGGCCAGCGGCTGCGACCGGCGGTGCGCCTTCTGCGCGATCCCCGCCTTCCGCGGTGCCTTCGTCTCACGTACCCCGGACGAGTTGCTCGCCGAGGCCGAGTGGCTGGCCGGTACCGGTGTCCGGGAGTTGGTGCTGGTCAGCGAGAACTCCACCTCGTACGGCAAGGACCTGGGTGATCCTCGGGCGCTGGAGAAGCTGCTGCCGCAGCTCGCCGCCACCCCCGGGATCGTCCGGGTGCGGGTGAGCTACCTACAGCCGGCGGAGACCCGGCCGGGTCTGGTGGAGGCCATCGCCGGCACCCCCGGGGTGGCGCCGTACTTCGATCTGTCGTTCCAGCACTCCAGCGAGCCGGTGCTGCGCCGGATGCGCCGGTTCGGCTCCACCGAGCGCTTCCTGGACCTGCTCGGCTCGGCCCGCGCGCTGGCACCGGACGCCGGGGCGCGGAGCAACTTCATCGTGGGTTTCCCGGGGGAGACCCGGGGTGACGTCGACGAGCTGGTCCGGTTCCTCACCGAGGCCCGGCTGGATGCCATCGGCGTGTTCGACTACAGCGACGAGGACGGCACCGAGGCCGCCGGGTTGGCCGGCAAGGTCTCGGCCGCGACGGTCCGGCGGCGGTACGACCGGCTGACGCGGCTGGCCGACGAACTGTGCTCGCAGCGGGCCGAGGAACGGCTGGGCTCCACCGTGGAGGTGCTGGTGGACTCGGTGGCCGACGGGATCGTGGAGGGCCGGGCCGCCCATCAGGCGCCGGAGGTCGACGGCTCGACCACCCTGGTGGCGCCGGACGGTGCCGCCGACCTGGCCGCGCTGCGTCCCGGTGACCTGGTCAGAGCCAGGGTCACCGGTACGGAGGGGGTGGACCTGGTGGCCGAGCCGATCAGCATGATCTCGGCGGCCGGGTGACGGGCCGGAGCGGGGGGAACGGAATGACCGAGGGGAGCGGGCGGACGGACTGGGTCGCCGCCGATCCGGCCGGTCCCGCGCGGGCCCCGGACCCCGTACCGGCCGACGCCGAGCCGCGGGTCGTGCCGCCCGTACCGGTGGTGAACGCCGCCAACGCCCTGACCGCGCTGCGGATCGTGCTGGTGCCGGTCTTCGTCGTCCTGGTGGCCTGCTCCGCGCTGGTCCAGCCGGGATGGCGGGTCGCGGCCACCCTGACCTTCGTGGTCGCCTCCACGACCGATCTGGTGGACGGTTGGATCGCCCGCCGGTTCGGGCTGGTCACCTCGTTCGGCAAGGTGGCGGACCCGATCGCGGACAAGGCGCTGACCGGCGCCGCGCTGCTGCTGCTCTCCTGGTACGACCGGCTGCCCTGGTGGGTGACGATCGTGGTGCTGGTCCGGGAACTGGGCGTGACCCTCATCCGGTTCTGGGTGATCCGCTACGGAGTCATCGCGGCGAGCCGGGGCGGCAAGGCGAAGACCGCCCTGCAGATCCTGGCCATCGTCTGGTACCTCTGGCCGGTACCGGCCGTCGTCTCCGGCGTCGGTGGCTGGATCATGGCAGCGGCCGTTATTGTGACGGTTGTAACTGGTTTGGACTATCTGGTGCGGGCTGCCCGATTGCGCAGGGCGGCCTGAGCCGGTGAGCGCGGCGGAGGAGAACTGGATGACCACCGGCACAGACCCGGGTTCCGGCAGCGCGGCGGCGGCGGCCGTGCATCTGCTCGTCGAGCGCGGACAGACGCTGGCCACCGCCGAGTCGCTGACCGGCGGACTGCTGGCCGCGACGATCGTGGAGATCGCCGGGGTGAGCGCCGTCTACCGGGGCGGCCTCGTGGTCTACGCCACAGACCTCAAGGAGCGGCTGGCGGACGTACCGCCGGACCTGCTCGCCGCGCGCGGACCGATCGATCCCGATGTGGCCGTGGCCCTCGCCGAGGGATGCCGGGGGCGGTGTGACGCCGACTGGGGTGTCGCGACGACCGGGGTGGCCGGCCCGGAACCCCAGGACGGCCACCCGGTGGGTGAGGTGTACGTCGCCGTCGCCGGCCCGGCGGGGTCAGCCGTACGCCGGTTGGAGCTGTCCGGCGGCCGGGCGGCCATCCGCAACGCCGCGGTCGCCGAGGCCCTGCACCTGCTCACCGACGAGTTGCACGCCGTGGCGGGCGAGCCGTCGATCCGCTGACCCACCCGGCCCGGCCGTGTTGAGGCTGGTGGAACGGCCGGGCCGTCCCCGGCGTGCCGCTCGCATCGGCTCACCACGGTGGGCGGCGATCCGGCGTGGCGGGCGGGGTGGGATGTCGTCCGGGCCCGCAGCGGGTACGGTTGCGGGCAAGCTCCCGGCTCCGCCGCGGGGCTCGGGTCCACCGCCCGGACCGCCGTGTGGTGGAACCAGGAAGTGTCCCGCGTGATGGGGAGGTGCGATGGTCCTGCTGCGCCGAGTCATCGGTGACGCACTACGTGCGCGCCGGCAGGGTCAGCACCGGACCCTGCGCGAGGTGTCCACCGCGGCCAACGTCAGTCTGGGCTATCTCTCGGAGATCGAACGCGGGCAGAAGGAGGCGTCCAGCGAACTGCTGGCCGCGATCTGCGACGCGCTCGGTGCCCGGCTCTCCGAGGTGCTGGGTGAGGTCAGCGACACCCTGGCCCTCGCCGAGCAGGTGCCGGGGGTCCTGCTGCCGGTCCGCGAACGTCCCGCCGAGGTGCCGGTGTCGGTTCCGGACCAGCCCGCCGCCGCTGCCAGCGCGGCCCGCCCGGCCCGGACCGAGGTCGCGGCCCGCGCCGCCGCCGAGACACCGGTTCGGACGGTCAGCTCGGACGGCCGGTTGCCGCTCTCGGTGAGCCCGGAGTTCCCGCTCAAGGCCACCCTGCGCGCTCCGCGTCGGGTGCCTGGTCCGGAACGCGACCGGGACGTGGTCTGCGCGGCGTGACCGGGCAGGTCCAGCGCCCGGTCTGGGGCGTACCGGCCTGGCTGGGCGTCGTGCCGACGGCGTAGGGTTGATCTCCCGATACCGGAGTCGCGTCAACTTCGCCCGCCGGTCCCCTGCCATCAGTGGCGCGCGACTGGGACGATGGAGGCGGTCCGCGCGGTTCCTGGCTGTCCGGTCGGGGCTCGACCGGCGCGGTCGAGGCGAGCGACGATGCGTGAGGGGATACCGGGGAGATGGCGAACCCGTTCGTCAAGGGCTGGCGCTACCTGATGGCGCTGTTCGGTGCCAAGATCGATGAGTACGCCGACCCGAAGGTGCAGATCCAGCAGGCCATCGAGGACGCCCAGCGGCAGCACCAGGCCCTGGTCCAGCAGGCCGCCGCGGTGATCGGCAACCAGCGTCAGCTGGAGATGCGGCTGTCCCGGAACATCGCCGAGGTGGAGCGACTTCAGGCCATGGCCCGGCAGGCGTTGGTGCTGGCCGACAAGGCCCGCGCCGGCGGCGACGAGTCCGAGGCGCAGAAGTACGAGCAGTCGGCCCAGACCCTGGCCACCCAGCTCGTCTCGGCCGAACAGCAGGCAGAGGACCTCAAGACCCTGCACGACCAGGCGCTGAACGCGGCCGGCCAGGCCCGCAAGGCGGTCGAGAACAACTCGATGATCCTCCAGCAGAAGCTGGCCGAGCGGACGAAGCTGCTGAGCCAGCTCGAGCAGGCCAAGATGCAGGAGTCGGTGGCCCGTTCGCTGGAGTCGATGTCGTCGCTCGCCGCGCCCGGCAACACCCCGTCGCTGGACGAGGTCCGGGAGAAGATCGAGGGTCGGTACGCGACCGCGATGGGCCGCGCGGAGCTGGCCAGCAACTCGGTCGAGGGCCGCATGCTGGAGATCCAGAAGTCGAGCCTCGACCTGGCCGGGGAGTCCCGGCTGGAGCAGATCCGGGCCGGCATGACCGGCGAGCGGCTGACCGGCGGCACCGACAAGCCGGCGCTCGGCCAGACCGAGTCGGGCGCCGATCGCGCCTCGGTCGCCCGGCTCGACGAGATCCGGGCCAGCATGGCCCGGGACAAGGCCGCTGGCGGCGACGCCAGCACCGCGAGCTGAGCCCACCGGGACGCCAGGTGGCAGACCAGCGGGCCCGTTACCTGCGTCAGCTGCGCAGGCTGCGTCGGGGTGCCCGCCGCTGGAGCGCGCTGGCCGGCACCCTCGGCGGCGCGACGGCGGTGCTCACCCCGTACCACGGCGTGGGGTTGCCGGACGCGGTCTGGGCGGCGGCCGCGGGTGGCTCCACGGTGCTCGCGTTGTGGCGCTGGGCCGACCTGCGCGCCCTGGCCCGCCAGCCGCTGCCCCCGGCCGAGTCCCCGGCCCAGACCCAGGCCCGGCTGATCGCGAGCGTCGAGCGGCTGCCGTCCGGCCGGGCCGCGCTGGACGAGGTACGCCGGCAGCGGGCCCGGCTGGCTCTGCGCGGCTCGGCGGCGGCCCGCCCGTGGCACCGGCTGGATCGCGCCGCGCAGGCGCTGGCGGGGCTCGCCGGCCGACTCACCGGCGCCGGTGACGAGGCCCTGGCGGAGGCGGCGACAGCCGAGCGGTCGCTGCGCGACCTGGGCCGCCGGGTGGCCGAGATCGAACGGGCCGTGAAGATCGCCCCGGAGGAGTCCCGGGCATCGCTGACGACGGCACACGCGCGGCTGCTCGGGCAGTTCGACAGCGGTGTGACGGCGTACGAGCGGCTGGTGGCCGCCGCGGCCGGGTACGTGGCCGAGGAGGCCAGCCCGGTCGGTGACCACCCCTCGGTCTCCCGGCTGACCGAGGCCAGCGACTTCCTGCACGGCGTCGCGGCCGGGTTGGCCGAGTTCCGGGATTCCGCCGAGCAGCGACCCCGAGCCGCGCACTGACCCGGCCCTACCCCGGCTTGATCAACACAAGTTCGGCGGTGTCGGGGCATCAGATCCACTTGGACCCCCCAACCTCGCCGAAGTTGTGTTGGCCTTGCCCGGCGTGGGGCGGCCGGTCAGAGCGCCAGCCGTAGCCCGGGGACGGCGAGGATCACCGGGCAGTCCGCCTCGGTCGCGGCCTCGGCCAGCAGCGCACGGTGATCCTGCCAGGCTCTCAGGTGGGTGAGGACCAGCAGCTCCGAGCCGGATCGGGCGGCCAGCCGGCCGGCGTCGCCGGCGGTCAGATGATCCCGGATCGGGCCGTCCACGTCCGAGCCGGACGCCTCGGCGAGCAACACCCGGCAGCCGGCCGCCAGCTCGTCGATCGCATCGCACGGACCGGTGTCGGCGGTGTAGCAGAGCGCGTCGCCGAGCCGCACGGCCCAGCACTCGCCATGGTCCACCCGGGACAGCCGGGCCGCGATCGGGCCGAGGGTCAGCGGCCCGGACACCGCAGCCGAGGTGTCGAAGGCGTCCGGATTGGTCCGCAACACCTCGTTCAGGTCGGACGGGCCGATGATCCGCAACGGTGGCGCCGCCGACTCGACCCGCAGCCGCCAGAGTTGCGTGGCGTCCGCCGTGTGGTCCGAATGGTTGTGGGAGAGCAGCACCAGGTCGATGTCGCCCGGGTCGACGTACCGCTGGAGCGGACCGGAGGCGCCCGCCCCGAGATCGAGCAGCAGGTGGTAGCCCTCATGTTCGACCAGGTAGCACGAGCAGGCCGAGTCCGGGGCGGGGGCGGAACCGGCGCAGCCGATCACGGTGAGGCGCATCGTCGGACGGTAACCCGACGGCCCGGCCGGCACGGGTCCGGCGGTCCTGGGCCAGATCAACCCCGAGGGCGACGGCCAGGTTGACCCGGGGCGATGAGGCCTGACGCAGGTGGGCCGGGGATGACGGGGCCAGGGCCGGGTGGGCCGGGGCGATGAGGGCCCGGGTCAGGTGGGCCCGGGTTGGCAGTGCGGACACCAGTAGGTGACCCGTTCGCCCTGCTCCCGCTTGCTGATCGGGGTGCCGCACCGGCGACATGGCAGACCTTGCCGGCCGTACACGTAGGTTGTCTCGCCGCGCCGCAGCGCGCCGGTGGTGCTCTGGGTCCACCGGCCCCGGTTCGCCGCCAGCAGCCGCTGGGCCAGTGCCACCAGCCCGGCCAGGTCGCGTACCCCGCCCACGGGCGCCCACGGCGAAACGCCGCGCAGGAACAGCAGCTCGCTCTTGTAGAGGTTGCCCACCCCGGCCAGATTGCGCTGGTCGAGCAGCGCCTCGGCGATCTCCCGGTCCGGGTCGGCGGCCAGCCGGCGGGTCGTCTCGGCCGCGTCCCAGTCCGGGCCGAGCAGATCCGGACCGAGGTGGCCGACCAACCGTTCCTCCTCGTCGGTCGGCACCAGAGCCAGGTCGTGCAGGTGGTAGCCGACCGCGACGGTGTCCGGGGTACGCAGCACCACCCGGATCAGGTGCGCCGGCCGGGCCGCCCAGCGCTCACCCGAGGCGTACGCGCGCCAGGCCCCGTCCATGCGCAGGTGTGAGTGCAGGGTCAGGTCCCGGTTGTCCACCGGGGTCCGGAACCGCAGCAGGAGGTGCTTGCCCCGGCTGACCGACCCCAGCACGGTGGCGCCGGTCAGATCGGCGGTGGCGAGCTGCGGCACGCGGAAGTCGCTGGCCGTCAGCCGACCACCCGCCAACGCCCGGTGCAGGACGCGGGCGGTGTTCCACACGGTGTCACCCTCGGGCACCGGCTCATCCTGCCCCGGTCAGTTCGGTTCCTCCCACCGGGGCACCCCGTCCCCGCCATGCCATGGGTTGCTCGTGCCGTAGAGCTGGAAGTTCAGTCGAGCGTGCGACAGGCTCAGGGTGCCGTTCGGACCGCCACGCACCACGTCCGGGTCGGCGTCCGCCGGGCCGTCGCTGGTCCAGGAGCAGACCGGGCAGGTGGCGTACCCGGTGCGGTAGCCGCAGCACGGACAGACATCGAGGTCGATGGAGTGCTTGCCCACATCGGTAAGCATTTCACAGCGCAACGTGATCGGGGACGCTCCGCGCCCGCCTGTCGTGGCCGACTCCGCACGGATCGGCCGCCCCGACGGCCGCCCGGCGGCCAGGTCCAGCACGGCCCGGCGGCCAGGTCCAGCACGGCCCGGCGGCCAGGTCCAGCACGGCCCGGTGGCCTGGAGGTCAGGCCGGGGCCGGTCATCGCCGCGTGACGATCCGCACGATGTCTCCAGGCGTTACGGCGAGTACCACGGTTGCCCGGCCGCCGTTCACCGCCACGGCCACCTTGTCGGCCGAGTCGACGTAGACCACGAGACCGCCGGCGGGTGCCGAGCCGAAGGTCTCGCCACGCACCGCCGGCACCTCGCCAACCCGGAGTACCGGTCCGAGTCCGGCCAGCGTCCGGCCCGGGGCCGCGAGCTGCACGTTGCCGAACCGGTCCACGGTGAGCACCTCGGCCTCCAACCAGCCGTCTCCGGACGCCACCACCGGCTCGGGCAGCCGGACCAGCCCCGCCGGGTCGATCGGGTCGCCCGCGTCGGCCAGCGGCGCCCCCGCCGCGAGCCGGGCCGCGGTCGGCGCGAAGACATCCCGACCGTGGAACGTGCGCGACACAGTCGGGCCGAACCAGTCCTGGTTGGTCAGCTCCACCGCGGCCCGGATGCCGCCGAGGGCGTCGGCCGCCCAGGGCAGCAGCCCGTTGTCCGGCCCGACGAGCAGGCCACCCGGCGTTTCGACGGCCACCGCCCGGCGCGCGGTGCCGACGCCGGGATCGACCACCGCGAGGTGGACGGCGGCCGGCAGGTGGCCGATTGTCTGGGCCAGGACGGCGGCGCCCCGGGTGACGTCACCGGGATGGACGAGGTGGGTCACGTCGATCACCCGGACGTCCGGCGCCAGCCGCGCGATCACCCCGTGGCAGGCCGCCACGAAGCCGTCGAAGAGGCCATAGTCGGTGGTGAAACTGATCCATGGGTACCCGGCCATGCCGGAACGGTAGCGCGGGCCGTCACCCACCCACCCGCCGTCGGCGCGGGCCACCGCCTGTCGCCGTCCGTCCGCCGTCGGCGCGGGCCACCGCCTGTCGCCGTCCGTCCGCCGCCGGCTCCGGCCGCCGGTGGGCGGACCTGCGGGCCGGCTGGCAGAGTGGGGCCATGCGACTGTGCGTCTTCACCGAGCCCCAGCAGGGCGCGTCGTACGACGATCTGCTCCGGGTCGCCCGGCACACCCAGGACTGCGGTTTCGAGGGCTTCTTCCGATCGGACCACTACCTCACGATGGGCGGTGCCGGGTTACCCGGTCCGACCGACGCCTGGCTGACCCTGGCCGCGCTCGCGGTGCAGACCGAGCGGATCCGGCTCGGCACGCTCGTCACCGCGGCGACGTTCCGGCTGCCCGGCCCACTGGCGATCAGCGTGGCCCAGGTCGACGCCATGAGCGGCGGTCGGGTGGAACTGGGCCTGGGCGCGGGTTGGTTCGCCGAGGAGCACTCCGCGTACGGCATCCCGTTCCCACCGGTCGGTGAGCGGTTCGACCGGCTGACCGAACAGCTTGAGGTGATCACCGGCCTCTGGTCCACCAAGCCGGGTGGGACGTTCAGTCATCCCGGTCGGTACTACCCGGTGGACGGGTCGCCCGGCCTGCCGAAGCCGGTCCAGCAGCCCGGCCCACCGATCATCATCGGCGGCAAGGGCCCGACCCGGACTCCCCGGTTGGCCGCCCGGTACGCGGCCGAGTTCAACGTGCCGTTCAGCCCGCCCGAGCAGGTACGGCGCGGCTACGACGCTGTCCGGCGGGCCTGCGCCGAGGCGGGTCGTGACGAGCTGCCGGTGTTCTCCGCGACGTTGACCGTGGTCTGCGGCGCCACCGACGCCGAGGTGCGGCGCCGCGCTGACGCGATCCGGCGCGACCCCGCCGAGGTGCGCTCGTCCGGCGCCGGCGTGGTCGGTACGCCCGCCCAGGTGGTCGAACAACTGCGGGAGTACGCCGACCTGGGCGCGACCCGGTTCTTCCTCCAGGTGCTGGACCTGTCCGACCTGGACCATCTCGATCTGATCGCCGCCGAGGTGGCACCCCGGCTCTGACCCGTCGGCGGGAACCCGCGACGGTCACGGGCTCGCCAGGCGGCTGCCGGGCCCTGCCGGCCTGCCGTGCCGCCGGCCCGCTCGCCCGCGTGGAGGAACTGGATCCGTATACTCGCCAACGAGTATGGGTGTCCGGGTGCCGGGACCGGGGCGCCGCCCGCGCCGGTCCCGGCACCCGGACATCCCGGGTGGTCCGACGAAGGAGGCTGCGGTGGCGCGACGCAAGGTGAGCAACCTGCTCGCCCTCGCCGTACTGGCCATGCTCGCGCCCGGCCGCCCGCTGCACCCGTACGCGATCGCCAGCGTGCTGCGCCGGACCGGCAAGGAACGCGACATGTCGATCAAGTGGGGCTCGTTCTACACCGTGGTCGGCAACCTGGAGAAGCACGGGCTGATCGCCCCCACCGCCAGCGGCCGGGCCGGTCGCCGGCCCGAGCGGACCGAGTACGCCATCACCGAGGCCGGCCGGGCGGAACTGCGGGACTGGCTGACCGAGCTGGTCGCGGTGCCGGTGCAGGAGCAGTCCCGGTTCGAAGCGGCGCTGTCGGTGCTCGGCGTGCTGCCGCCGGACGAGGTGGTCGAGCTGCTCCGCCGGCGGATTGCCGCGCTCGACGCCGAACTGGTCGCGGGCCGGGCGGAACTGGTCCGCCTCGGGGCCGCCGGTGTCGGGCGGCTGTTCCTGATCGAGACGGAGTACGCGCTGGCGATGCGCGAGGCCGAGCTGTCCTGGGTGCGGTCGCTGCTGACCGACCTCACCGAGGAGACCATGCCGGGGATGGCCGAGTGGCGCGGCTATCACGCCACGGGCGAGCAGCCGGAGGAGTGGCGGCGCCTGTTGGACGGGGAATCACCGACCGACGGCTGACCTGCCATCGCGGACCGTGGCGGATCGGGATACGCGGGGTGGCCGGGCCCGCCGGTGCTCTCTACACTGGACCGCGCCTCCGGCGGCCACGCGGAGCGACGACGGGAGAGGTGACCGGCGTGCGCGAACAATTCTCGAGCAGGCGACCGCACCAGACCATCGACACCTCGATCCCGCACCCGGCCCGCCGATACAACTACTGGCTCGGTGGGAAGGACAATTTCGCCGCCGACCGGGCGTCGGGTGACCAGATCGCGGCGGCGTGGCCCAGCATCCGGACGGCCGCGATCGAGAACCGCCAGTTCCTCAAGCGGGTCACCACGTTCCTGGCCGGCGAGGCCGGCATCCGGCAGTTCCTGGACATCGGTACCGGACTGCCCACTGCCGACAACACCCACGAGGTCGCCCAGACGATCGCCCCGGATGCCCGGGTGGTGTACGTGGACAACGACCCGATGGTCGGCATGCACGCCCGCGCGCTGGTGACCAGCACCCCGGAGGGCATGACCAGCTACCTGGAGGCCGACCTGCGGGACCCGGAGGGCATCCTGGCGCATCCGGACCTGCGGCGGACCATCGACCTTGGCCGTCCGGTCGCGCTGATGCTGATCGCGGTGCTGCATTTCATTCCGGGCAACGACGAGGTGACCCGGATCGTGCGGCGTCTGTTGTCGGCTCTGCCCGCCGGCAGTTATGTGGCCGCGAGCAACGCCACGAAGGACTTTCTGAGTCCGGACGACGCCGCCGCGTACGACACGTTGCTGGCCAGCGGCCGGATCGACGTGTTCCCGCGCAGCCGGGGCGAGCTTGCGACACTGGTCGCCGGGCTCGACGTGGAGAGCCCGGGAATCGTGCCGGTCAGCGAGTGGCGCGCGGTCGAGCCCTACCGGCCGGATCCGGCCGACGTGTCGGTGCTCGGCGTGGTCGCCCGGGTACGGTAACCAGCTTCGTCTGTCTCCGACGCGACCGCAGGACCCGACAGGTCGCCGGGAAGTCGACCGCGATGCCGTCCGGTGGCTCGGAACGGTCAGCGGTGGGTGGCCCGACGAGTCCCGGTCAGCCGCGTAGCCGCAGTCCGCGCGGGGTGGCCCGGAAACCGGCGGCGGTGAGCGCCTCGGCCAGCGGCGTCGACCGGACCGCGCCGCCGTCGGCCCGTTCCACCGAGATGGCGCCGAGCGCGCCCGAATGCACGGCGTCGGCCAGCGCCTTCGCGGCGGCGGCGAGCGTGTCCGGGTCGTCGGTGAAGGACAGGATCGTCCGGCCGCCCCGCTCGACGTACAGGATGAGATCGCCGGCGGACAGCACGACCAGGGCGCCCGCCTTCCGCCCGGCCCGGTGGCCGGCGGCCGGCACCGGTTCGCCGTCGCCGGAGTCCACCACCCGCTCCGGCCAGGGCAGCGCCGCGCCGTACGGGTTGGCCGGATCCGTCGCGGCCAGCACGAGCGCGGGTCCCGACCCGGCCCGGCCCGGCCCCGGCTCGGCCAGCGCCCGGATCCGGTCCACCGCCCCGGGCACCGCGAACTGGGCGGCACCCAACCCGTCCACGAAATAACCCCGCCGGGCCGCGCCGCGCTCCTCCAGCGCGGACAGCACCGGGTAGACGGCCGCGAAGCCGCCGGACACACCCTCGGCCATCACCGCACCCCGGGTCAGCACCCCGTGCCGTTCCAGCAGGGCGTCGGCCAGGGTGGCGGCGCGGCGGGTCGGATCGGTGTCCCGGTCCGGCAGCAGCGACCACCGGCCGGCCACCGTCGGCGGTCCGGTGCGGGTGGGCAGCGCCCGGCCGGGCCGGCGGTAACGGGTACGCGGGCCGGTGGACCGGGTGCGGTGTGCCCCGCCACCGCCGAGCGCGGTCCGCAGCGGGGCGAGGGTGTCGTTGGTCAGCCGTCCGGCCCAGACCAGGTCCCACAGCGTGGCCACCAGCGCGGCGTCGTCGGCCGCCCCGCTGCGCTCGGCGAGGGCCCGGAAGAACAGCGCCTGACCGTCCGCCAGCGCGCCCAGCACCGCCTCGTGCAGCGGGGTCAGCGCGAGCGTGTCGTCCGGCCCGGGAAGCAGCAGCGGGGCGACGTCCGCGTACGCGAGGGTCACCCAACCGTCGCCGCCGCCGATCGCACCGGAGCCGGCCCACAGCACCTCGCCACTGGCGCACAACTCGTCCAGGTAGGCCGGGGAGTAGTCGGCCACCCGACCCGGCAGCACCAGTCGTTCCAGCGCCGAGGCCGGCACGGCGACGCCCTGGAGCTGTTCGACCACGGCGGCCACCGCGTCCACCCCCCGAGCCGAGGAACCGACCTGCTGCCAGCGCGGCAGGAAGGTGGCCAGCGCCCGGTGCGGCACCGGTTCGATCTCCCGGCGCAGCGCCGCCAGCGACCGCCGCCGCAGCAACCGGAGCACCTCGGCGTCGCACCATTCGGCGCCCGCGCCGTCCGGCCGGAACTCGCCGGCGACCACCCGACCGGTAGCGGCGAGCCGGCGCAGCGCCTGCTCCACCACGAACACCCCGAGCCCGAACCGCGCCGCGCAGGTCGCGGCGGCGAACGGCCCGTGTCCCCGGGCGTACCGGGCGACCAGGTCACCGAGCGGATCCGGCACGGGGGCGAGGTACGCCTCGGCAACCCCGACCGGCAGGGCCACCCCGAGCGCGTCCCGGACCCGACCGGCGTCCTCGACCCCGATCCAGCGCTCCTGGCCGGCGATCCGTACCCGGAGCACCCGCCGGGCGGATTCCAGCCCGGTCAACCACTCCGGTCGGACACCCCGCTCGGCCAGCTCAGCCTCGGTCAGGTCGCCGAGCAGCCGGAGCAGCTCGATCACGTCCTCGGCGTCCCGCGCCCGGCGTTCCTCGGTGCGCCACCGCAACCGGCGCTCGGTCTCGGCCACCACGGCCGGGTCCAGCAACTCGCGCAGGTCGACCCGGCCCAGCAGCTCACCGAGCAGGGTGGAATCCAGGGCCAACGCGGCGGCCCGCCGCTCGGCGAGCGGGGAGTCGCCCTCGTAGAGGAACGCGCCGACGTAGCCGAAGAGCAGCGACCGGGCGAACGGTGACGGGCGGGGCGTCTCCACCTCGGCCAGCCGCGCCTTCCGGCCGGCCAGGTCGCGCATCAGGCCGACCAGGCCCGGCAGGTCGAAGACATCCTGGAGGCATTCCCGCGCCGCCTCCAGGGTGATCGGGAAGTCGGCGTACTCGCGGGCGACGTCGAGCAGTTGGGCGGCCCGCTGGCGCTGCTGCCACAGCGGCTGCCGGCGGCGGGGGTCACGGCGCGGCAGCAGCAGGGCGCGGGCGGCGCACTCGCGGAACCGGGCGGCGAACATCGCCGAGGTGCCGACGGACTCCTCGACCAGCTGGGTGATCTCGTCGGGGTCGAAGACCACCAGCTCGGCGCCGGGTGGATCCTCGGCGGTGTCCGGCAGCCGGACCACGATCCCGTCGTCGGACGGCATGACCTGGGCGTCCACGCCGTACCGCTCGGCGAGCCGGCGGCCGATGGCCAGCGCCCAAGGGCCGTTGACCCGGGCCCCGAGCAGGCAGTGCACGGCCAGCCGCCAGTCACCCAGCTCGTCCCGGAAGCGTTCCACGACCACCGTCCGGTCGTCCGGGACGGCCCGGGTGGCCTCCCGCTGGTCCCGCAGGTAACCAAGCAGGTTGCCGGCGGCCCAGTCGTCGAGCCCGTGCCCGATCAGGCTCGACCGGGCGGTCGCGTCGTCGGCGCGAACCAGCCCGCGCAGCCGGGCCCCGATGGCCCGGCCCAGCTCCACCGGCCGGCCCAGCGCGTCGCCCTTCCAGAACGGCATCCGGGCCGCCTGCCCCGGCGCGGGGGAGACCAGCACGCGATCGGGGGTGATCTCCTCGATCCGCCACGAGGACGAGCCCAGCAGGAACACGTCGCCGACCCGCGACTCGTAGACCATCTCCTCGTCCAGCTCGCCCACCCGGGCCGCCCGCTCGGCGCCGGCGAGGAACACCCCGAACAGGCCCCGGTCCGGGATGGTGCCGCCGCTGGTGACGGCGAGCCGCTGCGCGCCGGGCCGGCCGGCCAGCACGTCGGCGACGCGGTCCCAGACCAGCCGGGGCCGCAGTTCGGCGAAGGCGGTGGACGGATACCGCCCCGAGAGCATGTCGAGTACGGCGGTGAGCGCCGAATCCGGCAGCTCGGCGAAGGGGGCGGCCCGGCGGACCAGCGCGGCCAGGTCCCCGACCCGCCACTGGTCCAGCGCGACCATCGCCACGACCTGCTGCGCGAGCACGTCCAGGGGGTTGCGCGGGTAACGCAGCTCCTCGATGGCACCCTCGGCCATCCGGTCCGCCACCACCGCGCAGGAGAGCAGGTCACCGCGGTGCTTCGGGAACACCACCCCCCGGGAGACCGCGCCGACCTGGTGGCCGGCCCGGCCCACCCGTTGCAGTCCGGCGGCCACGCTGGGCGGAGCCTCGATCTGCACCACCAGGTCGACGGCGCCCATGTCGATGCCGAGTTCGAGGCTGGAGGTGGCCACCACGGCCGGCAACTGGCCGGACTTGAGCGCCTCCTCGATGTGTTTGCGTTCCTCCCGCGACACGCTGCCGTGGTGGGCCCGGGCGATCACCGGCGGGGCACCCTCGGCCGCCCCGGACTGCGCCATGATCTCCGCGGGCAGCCGGCGACCCGTCGCGCCGGCCCTCGGAACGGCGCCGAACGACCCCGTCCCGCCGCCGGTTGGTCCGGCTCCGTCTCCGGTCGGCCCGGCTGCGTCTCCCGTCGTTTCGGACCCGCCGCTGGCCGCGGACCCGCTGTCGGCCGCGGACCCGCCGCTGGCCGCGGACCCGCTGTCGGCCGCCTCGGCCGCCAACTCGTTGAGCCGGGCGCACAGCCGCTCCGCTCCGCGCCGGGAGTTGGTGAACACGATGGTCGACCGGTGCGCCCGGATCAGCGAATAGACCCGCTCCTCGACGGCCGGCCAGATGGAGGTCCGCCGGGGCCCGCCCAACTCGTCGTCGACCGGCTCGGTCACCTCGTCCAGCCGGGTCATGTCCTCGACCGGAACCTGCACGCTGACCTCGATGGTCTTCGCGGTGCGCGGCTGCACCACGTCGACCGGCCGGGAGCCGCCGAGGAACCGGGCGGTCTCGTCGACCGGCCGGACGGTGGCGGACAGGCCGATCCGCTGCGCCGGCGCCGACAGCAGGTCGTCGAGCCGCTCCAACGACAGCGCGAGATGGGCCCCACGTTTGGTGGCCGCCACCGCGTGCACCTCGTCCACGATCACCGTCTCCACCCCGCGCAACGACTCTCGCGCGGCCGAGGTGAGCAACAGGAACAGCGACTCGGGCGTGGTGATCAGGATGTCCGGCGGGGTTCGGGCGAACGCCCGCCGCTCGTCCGCCGGGGTGTCTCCGGTGCGCATCCCCACGGTGATCTCGGGCGGGGTGAGGCCGAGCCGGACCGCGGCGTGCCGGATGCCGGCCAGCGGCGCCCGTAGGTTGCGCTCGACGTCCACCGCCAGCGCCTTGAGCGGGCTGACGTAGAGCACCCGGCAGCGGTGCTGCCGGTCGGCCGGCGCCGGCTCCCGGGCCAGTCGGTCGAGCGACCAGAGGAACGCCGCGAGGGTCTTGCCGGAACCGGTGGGCGCGACGACCAGGGCGCTGCGACCGGCGCCGACCGCCTGCCACGCCCCGACCTGGGCATCGGTGGGCGCGGCGAAGGAGGCGGCGAACCACTCCCGGGTCGCCGCGCCGAATCCGGTCAGCGCCTCATGCACGCTCCCCATCCTGCCCCGTGGGTCCGACAATCCCCATCGGCCCCGGTGAGGCTTCCGGATAAACGGATGAAAAGCATTAATTATGGCTTAACTTCTTGCCCACCTGCCGGTACTTACCGTACTTTCTCCCGCAACGCAGCGTGTACCGGCATGAGGAGGGTGGATGGCCGTCATCGGGCGCACCTCCTCGCCCGGTGCCGACGTGCTCATCCGGATGGTCGACCACCACCTCACGGTGCTCGGATCCGTGCTGACCGCGGCCGATCTCGACCTCGCCCGGCGACTGGCCGACTGCCTGCGGGAACTGGTTGTCTTCACCGCGGAGGCGAGCGCCGCCGATCGGGCCCGGGTCCGGGTGGCGGTCCACTGCTTCGTCCGCGCGCCGCGCCGCCACCGGCAGTCCGCGGCCCACCCCCTCGCGCTCGCCGTCGTGCTGATCGAGCAGACCGCGCGCCGGTTGGGCCGGCCCGACCTGGTGGACCGGGTGTCCCACTGAGCCTGCCGGACCGGACGCCCGACTGACCGATCCAGGCTCCGGCCACCGGGCCCGGCCGCCGTACCGCCCCTCGTCGGCCCGGCCCGGTCCACCGTCTTTCGAGGGCGTGCCCGGTCCACCGTCCGGGCGGATTCGGCGAATGACGTCCGCCGCCCGCTCAACTGCCGTGTGATTCGTCGTAGCCGACGCTGCGCGCAGAGCGCGGTGACCCGTACCCGTGATCGGAGCCGCATGCTCGTCCTGCTGGTCCTCCACCTGGCCGCCGCGCTGGTCGCGCCGGTGCTGGTCCGGTGGTGGGATCGGACCGCCTGCGCCGTGCTGGCGGCGGTGCCGGCCGCGACCCTCGGCTGGGCGGTCGCCCGGACCGGTGCCGTCCGGGACGGCGGTGCGGTCGTCGAGACGTACCGGTGGGTCTCCTGGCTCGGCCTCGACCTGGCGCTGCGGGTCACGACGCTGTCCTGGTTGCTGCTCCTGGTGGTCGGCGGGGTCGGCGCGGCCGTCCTGGTCTACTGCGCCCGGTACTTCCCCGCCAAGCGTTCGGGCCTCGGCCGGTTCGCCGCCACGTTCCTCGGGTTCGCCGGCGCGATGACCGGCCTGGTGCTGGCGGACAACCTGCTGCTGCTCTACGTCTGCTGGGAGCTGACCAGCGTGCTGTCGTTCCTGCTGATCGGGCACAACCCGGTGACGCGGGCCACCCGGCAGGCCGCCACCCAGGCGTTGGTGGTGACCACCCTGGGTGGCCTGGCGATGCTCGTCGGATTCGTCGTGCTCGGCCAGGCCGCCGGGACGTACCGGTGGTCGCAGATCCTGGCCGGCGGTCCGCCGGGCGGGGCCGCCGCGACGGTCGCGGTCCCGCTGGTGCTGGCCGGCGCCCTGACCAAGTCGGCGATCTTCCCGACCAGCTTCTGGCTGCCGTCCGCGATGGCCGCACCCACACCGGTGTCGGCGTACCTGCACGCGGCGGCGATGGTGAAGGCCGGCGTGTACCTGGTGGCGCTGCTCGCGCCCGGTCTCGCCGGAGTGCCGGCCTGGCATCCGGTGCTCTACGTCCTGGGCGTCGTCACCATGCTCACCGGCGGCTGGACCGCGCTGCGCCAGGTGGATCTCAAGCTGCTGCTGGCGTACGGCACGGTCAGCCAACTCGGCGTGCTGATGGTGCTGACCGGCACCGGAAGCCGGGCCGCCGCGCTGGCCGGGCTGGCGATGCTGCTGGCACACGCGCTGTTCAAGTCCGCGCTGTTCCTGGTGGCCGGCGTGGTCGACCACGCCACCGGCACCCGGGACATCAACCGGCTGACCGGTCTGGGCCGGCGGATGCCGGTGCTGCTCGCCAGCGCGGTGCTGGCGGCGGCGTCGATGGCCGGTGTCCCACCACTGCTGGGCTTCGTCGGTAAGGAGGCGGCGGTACACGCGTTGCTGGACCAGCCGGCGCTGCTGGCCGCCGTGCTCGCGAGCGCGACACTGACCGTCGCGTACAGCGCCCGCTTCGTCTGGGGCGCCTTCGGCGGGCGGCCAGACCGCCAGTCCGGCCCGATCCACCAGGCCGGTCCGAGTCACCAGGCCGGCCCGATCCACCGGGCCGGCCCGATCCACCGGGCCGGCCCGATCCACCAGGCCGGCCCGATCCACCAGGCCGGTCCGAGTCACCGACCCGGTCCCGGGCATCCGCCCGAGCTGGTTCATCCGCCCGGCCCGGTGCTGCTCGCGCCGCCCGCCGTGCTGGCCGGCGCCGGGTTGCTGCTCGGCCCGTTGTCCGGCCGGCTGGACCGGCTGCTGGCGCCGTACCCGGATCAGTTTCCCGGGCCGGCTTACCACCTCGCGCTCTGGCCCGGCTGGACCCCGGCGCTCGGCCTGTCGGCCCTGGCCCTGACCGTCGGCGCGGCCCTGTTCGCGGTCCGCGGCCGGCTGAACCCGCTGGTCATCCGGCTGCGCGCGCCGGTGTCCGGTGCCCAGGCGTACCGGTGGGTGATCCACCTGCTGGGCCGGCTGGCGAGTGAGGTGACCGGGGCGACCCAACGCGGCTCGCTGCCGCAGTACCTCGGCACCATCCTCACCGTCCTGGTGGTGTCGGCCGGCGGCATGCTGCTGGCCGGTGGACCGTGGCCGGTCGATGTCCGGCCCTGGGACGGGCCCGCGCAGGCCGTCGCCGGCGCGGTGCTGGTGGTCGCCGCGCTGCTCGCCGTGCGAGCCCGCCGCCGGATCAGCGCGGTGGTGCTGGTCGGAGTCACCGGGTACGGCACGGCCCTGCTGTTCATCATGCACGGCGCTCCGGACCTGGCGCTCACCCAGTTCCTCGTCGAGACGGTCACCATCGTGGTGTTCGTGCTGGTGCTCCGCCGGCTACCGACCGCCTTCTCGGCCCGGCCGGTGCGGCGCAGCAGGTGGCTGCGGCGCGGTATCGGGGTGGCGGTCGGCCTGGTGATGTCCGGGCTGGCGGTGACGGCCACCACCGGCCGGACGGCGGTATCGATATCGACCGACTTCCCGGCGCTCGCCACCCACGGCGGGCACGGCCGCAACGTGGTGAACGTGACCCTGGTCGACATCCGGGCCTGGGACACGATGGGCGAGCTGGCCGTGCTGGTCGTCGCCGCGACGGGCGTGGCCAGCCTGATCTTCGTACGGCCCACCCGGGCCCGACGGCCCGGCCGGCGCGAGTTGCCGGACCCGACCGAGCCACTGGGCCGGCACCCGACCGCGCCACCCGTCGGCGCCGACCGCGCCCCGGCGCACCGGGGACGTGAGCGGGTGTGGTTGCGCGGCGGCAGCACGCTGAGCAGCCGTCGGCGCTCGATCGTCTTCGAGGTGGTCACCCGGCTGGTCTTCCACATCATCGTGCTCTTCTCGATCTTCCTGCTGTTCGCCGGACACAACGCGCCGGGCGGCGGCTTCACCGGTGGCCTGGTCGCCGGTCTGGCCCTCGCCGTCCGGTACCTGGCGGGCGGTCGGTACGAGCTGGACGACGCGGCACCGCTGGACGCCGGTGTGCTGCTCGGGGTCGGCCTGGCCACCTCGGTCGGCTCCGGACTGCTGGCGCTGGTGGCCGGCGGTTCGGCGCTGCGCAGCACCGTGGTCGACCCGCACCTGCCGCTGATCGGCGACCTGCACCTGGTGACGTCGCTGTTCTTCGACATCGGGGTCTATCTCGTCGTCGTGGGTCTGGTGCTGGACATCCTGCGCAGCCTGGGCGCCGAGGTGGACCGGCAGATCGAGACCGGGGGAGGACCCGAACCGACCGACGGGGGCCCCGTACCGACGGCTGGCCCGGCGCCGGGCGGTGGGTCGGCATCGGCTGGTGGGTCGATGTCGGCGGATGGCCCGGCGTCGGCGGATGGCGCGGCACCGCTGGCCGCCGGGGCGAAACGGGGTCCGGTCATCCGCGGTGCAGAGGAGGCCCGATGAGACCGTCGTTCGTACTGGTGCTGGTCGTCGGGGTGCTCTTCGGCACCGGCGTCACCCTGCTGCTGGAACGCAGCCTGACCCGGGTGGTCCTGGGCATCGTGCTGACCGGCAACGGCCTGAACCTGCTGATCCTGCTCGCCGGGCGGGCCGGCGGGCCACCGGTGGTCGGCGTCACCGAGCCGGCCGGGATGAGCGATCCGCTGCCCCAGGCCATGGTGCTCACCGCCATCGTGATCACCTTCGGGGTGACCGCGCTGCTGCTCGCCGTGGCGTACCGAAGTTGGCAGGTCCGGGGCGACGACGAGGTCCAGGACGACCCGGAGGACCGGCGGATCGTCGAGCTGGCCCGACGCGATCAGACGCCCGAGCCGGAGACCGGCCCCGAGACCGGGGTGGACGATCCGGAACAGGTGGACCTGGACGGGCTGCCCGCCACCCCGGGGCGGAGGGACCGCCGCCGATGAGGAACCTCGTCGTCCTTCCGGTCATGCTGCCGCTGCTCGGGGCGGCGGTCACGCTGGTCCTGGCCGGCCGTCCCCGGATCCAACGCGCGGTGAGCGTGATCGTCCTGACCGCGACCCTGGCCGTCTCCGCCGTGCTGCTCGGAGTTACGGCCCGACATGGCACCCTGGTGGTCGCGATCGGTGGCTGGGCCCCGCCGGCCGGCATCGTGCTGGTCGCCGACCGGCTGGCCACGCTGATGCTGGTGGTCTCCGTGGCCGTCACCCTGGCGGTGCTCTGCTACGCCATCGGCCAGGGACAGGCAGGTGACCAGGAGACACCGGTGTCGGTCTTCCACCCGACCTACCTGGTACTGACCGCCGGCGTGGCGAACGCCTTCCTCGCCGGTGACCTGTTCAACCTCTTCGTCGGCTTCGAGGTCCTGCTGGCGGCGAGTTATGTGCTGATCATGCTGGGCGGGACCGAGTCCCGACTGCGGGTCGGTACCACGTACGTGGTGGTCAGCCTGCTCTCCTCGGTGATCTTCCTGTCCGCTGTCGGCCTGATCTACGCGGCCACCGGCACGGTGAACCTGGCCCAGCTGGCCGTCCGACTGGACGCCCTGCCCGATCATCTGCGGCTGGTGCTCCAGGTGATGCTGCTGCTGGCCTTCGGCGTCAAGGCGGCCGTCTTCCCGCTCTCCTCATGGCTGCCGGACAGTTACCCCAGCGCCACCACGCCGGTCACCGCGGTCTTCGCCGGGCTGCTCACCAAGGTCGGCGTCTACGCGATCATCCGCACCGAGACGTTGCTGTTCCCCGACGGCCGGGTGGCCAACCTGCTGCTGGCGTTGGCGCTGCTCACCATGCTGGTCGGCATCCTCGGCGCGCTGGTGCAGATGGACATCAAACGGCTGCTGTCGTTCACCCTGGTCAGCCACATCGGATATCTGCTGTTCGGCGTGGCGCTCACCTCGGTGGCCGGACTGGCCGGAGCGATCTTCTACGTGCTGCACCACATCACCGTGCAGACCACCCTGTTCCTCGCCGCCGGCCTGGTGGAGCGGCGGGCCGGAAGCACCGACCTGAACCGGCTCGGCGGACTGGCCCGGTCCGCGCCGCTGCTGAGCGTGCTGTTCCTGGTGCCGGCGGTCAGCCTCGCGGGCATCCCACCGCTGTCCGGCTTCCTCGGCAAGCTCGGCCTGATCCAGGCGGGCGTGGCGCGGGGTGGTCCACTGCCCTGGGCGCTGGTCGCCGCCAGCAGCCTCACCAGCCTGCTCACCCTCTACGCCGTCATCCGGGTCTGGAACCTCGCGTTCTGGCGGCCGGCGGCGGCCGCCGTACCGGCCGAGGCCGAGCCGGTGGAACTGGTCGACCCGGCGGGCCGCATCATCGTGGAGCCGACCGGCCCGGTGGCTGGTCCGGCGCCGGATGACCGATCGGGCGGGTCGGCTCCGGGTGGCCCGATGAGTGACCTGTCGGCTGTTCCGGGGCCGGGCGCGGAGGCCGGGCCGGAAGCGACCCGGCCGGCGCAGCGACATGTTCCCCGGACGATGGTGGGGGCCACCGCTGCCCTGGTCGGGCTGGGCCTCGCGTTCACCGTGTTCGCCGGGCCGCTCTACCGGGTGGCCGGAGACGCCGCCCAGGAACTGCGGCAGCGCGGCCCGTACGTCGAGGCGGTGTTCCCGGGCGGTGTGCCGTGACCCCGTCCGCGCCGGCGTCCAGGCGGAACCGCTGGCGTGAGTGGGCGGTCGCGGTGGTCGTACTGACCGTCGTCTGGAGCCTGTTCTGGGGCGAGTTCAGTTGGGCCAACACCGTGGGCGGGGCGCTGGTCGCGGTGGCGGTGCTGGTGTTCTATCCGCTGCCGCCGGTGACCTACGCCGGCCGGGTACGGCCGCTGGCCGTGCTCACCTTCGCGGCCCGGTTCGGAGCCCAACTGGTCCTGGCGAGCGCCCGGCTCAGCCTGGTCGCGGTCCGGCCCGGCCCGCCGCCCCGGTCGGCGATCGTCGGGGTACGGCTGCGCGTCCCGACCGATCTCAACCTCACGCTCGTCGCCGAGGCGCTGTCGCTGGTGCCCGGCACGCTGATCGTGGACGTCGAACGGGCCAGCGGCACGCTGTTCGTACACATCCTGGACACCGGGCGCACGGCGGACGTGGCGGAGAACCGCCGGCGGGTCCATGACCTGGAGTACCGGCTGGTCCGCGCCGTGGGATCCCGCGCGGAACTGGCCGCCCTGGCATCGGATCCCGACGGGAGGGACCTGGACCGGTGACGATGACACTGTTGGGAATCGTCGTGGCGGTGCTGTTGTCCACCGCGGCGCTGCTCGCGCTGGCCCGGATGGCCCGCGGCCCGGCCGTACTCGATCGGATCGTCGCGGCCGAGGCGCTGATGTCGCTGATGGTGGCCGCGGTCGGCACCGAGGCGGCGATCCACCGGCACGCCACCACGCTGCCCATCCTGGTGGTGCTCTCGCTGCTCGGCTTCGTCGGCTCGGTGGCCGCGGTCCGGTTCTCCGCCGGGGAGGAGTCGTGACCGGCGGTCTCCTGGCTGGTGGTCTCTCGGCCGATGGTCTCTCGGCCGGTGATTTCCCGGCCGGCGGAGTGGCGCAGGTGTGCTCGGCGGTCTGCCTCGTCGGCGGTGGCCTGCTCAGCCTGTTCGCCGCCATCGGCCTGATCCGGTTTCCCGACGTGCTGTCCCGGATCCACGCGGTGACGAAGCCGCAGGTTCTCGGGGTGTTGCTGGTCCTGCTCGGGCTGGCGCTGCGACTACCGGACGCCGCCGATCTGGGCATGCTGGCCCTGGTGGCCCTCTTCCAACTGGTCACGGCGCCGGTGGCCGGCCAGATGATCGGGCGGGCCGCGTACCGGTCGGGCAAGGTCCGCCGGGATCTGCTCGACGTCGACGACCTGGCCGCCTCGCCGACCGCGCGGAACCGCTGGAGCGGTGGTCGCGAGCCTTCGCCGGGTGATTGACCGGCCCGGTCGGCACCCTTCGCCGGGTGACTTACCGGCCCGGTCGGAACCGGTCGCCGGGTTGCCGGGTGCGGGGCGGCGGGGCCCCCCGGGTCCGTCGCCGGATTCCGATCACTCGTCCAGCGGGACGATGCCGACCACGACGCCGTACAGCAGGTGGTCCGTCAGCTCGGCCAGTCGCCGGGCGGTGCCGCCGTGTTCGCGGTGGATGCCGAGCGCCGGCGCCAGCAGCGTCTGGAACGCCGTCCAGAACAGCACCCCGTACAGCGGTCCGGCCCAGGGGCGTCGGCGCAGCCCACGCGGCAGTATGCCGTACAGCAGGCCACCGGCGGCACCGTACGTCCAGTGCGCGGCCTCGACCAGCGCGGGCCGGCGCTCCGGGGGCACCCGGTGGAACAGCCCCGGGGCGGTCTTCTCCAGCACCGACTCGGGAGGCGTCTTGTCGATCAAACCCAGCGCCGTGGTCGCCTGGCGCATCCCGGACATGCTCATCGCCCCGACGGCCCCTCGCACGGCGGCCCGGCCCGCGGATCGGATGCCGCGCCGCTCGGTCATGTCGACCTCCCCGTCTCGTCGTGCGCCGCGAGTCCCCGGCGCACCGTGGGCCATCGGCTGACCCCGGTCGTCCCGTCGATGCACTACCCAGGGGGAAGCGCCCGAAACGGCTGCCGCCCGCGACTCCGACGGTCCCGCCCGGGACTCCGGCGGTCCCGTCCGGGACTCCGGCGGTCCCGTCCGCCCCACCGGTCTCTTCCGTACACGCCCAGCGAACTCGCAGCAGACCTGGATAAACTGGCACCATGATCGACTCTTCTGCCCGGGAGGGCAGCTGTAGCCGGCCGGTGGACGGCCGGCAGCGGGGAGCCCTGACCCACCCGTGCTGATCCTGCTCGGCCTCCTGCTCATTCTGCTGTTGACGGCGGCGACGGGTTACTTCGTCGCCCAGGAGTTCGGCTACGTCGCCGCCGACCGGGGACGGTTGCGGCAGCTCGCCGACGAGGGCGATCGGGCCGCGAGTCGGGCCCTGGCGGTCACCGGTCAGCTGTCCTTCATGCTGTCCGGCGCCCAGCTGGGCATCACGGTGACCGGACTGCTGGTCGGCTACGCCGCCGAGCCGTACCTCGGGGACGGCCTCGCCGACCTGCTCGGCGTCGCCGGCGTGCCGGCCGCGGTACGTCTGCCGGCGTCGGTCGGGCTGGCGCTGCTGCTCGCGACGGTGATCCAGATGGTGCTCGGCGAACTGGCGCCGAAGAACCTCGCCATCGCCCGACCCGAGGCGCTGGCCCGCACGCTCAGCCGGTCCACGCAGGTCTACCTGCGCGTGGCTGGTCCGGTTGTCCGGCTGTTCGACGCGGCCGCCACCCGGCTGCTGCGCCGGGTCGGCATCGAGCCGATCGAGGAACTGCCCAGCGGCGCCACCCCGGAGGATCTGGAACAGATCATCGCCGCCTCCCGCGAGGAGGGCTACCTGGACGCCGAGATGTCCGACCTGCTCGACCGTGGCCTCGACTTCCGTGAGCTGACCGCCGGCGAGGCCATGGTGCCCCGGGTGGACGTCCGGATGATCCGGGCGGACGAGCCGGTCACCCGACTGGTCGAGCTGCTGGACACCGGCCACTCGCGGTTCCCGGTCCACGGCGTGGACGTGGACGACCTGGTGGGCGTCGTGGGCATCGCCGACGTGCTGGGGGTGCCGCCGGAGCGCCGGGCCGGCACGCCGGTCTCGGCGGTCGCCGTACCGCCGCTGCTGGTGCCCGAGACGCTGCCGCTGCCGACGGTGCTGGACCGGCTGCGGGCCGGGCACCGCCAGCTGGCCTGCGTGGTCGACGAGTACGGCGGGTTCGCCGGGGTCATCTCGCTGGAGGACATCGCCGAGGAACTGGTCGGGCCCATCCGGGACGAGGACGATCCGCCGGAACGCGCGCCGGTCCGGCAACCCGACGGCTCGTGGGTGGTGCCGGCGCGCTGGCGGATCGACGAGGTGGCCGACAGCACCGGCATCGAACTGCCCGAGGCCCCCGAGTACGACACCCTGTCCGGGCTGGTCATGCGGGAGCTGGGCCGGGTGCCCGAGGTCGGTGACCGGCTGGAGATCGAACTGCCGACCGAGCCCGACGAGCCCGACCGGCACACCTGTGCCCTGGTGGAGGTGCTCGCCGTCGACCGGCACGTGGCCGACTCGGTACGTCTGCGCGTCCACCCCGGCGCCGCCGATCGCACCGAGGTGCCGTCGTGAGCGTCACCTGGGCGCTCGTGCTGTCGGCGCTGCTGCTGGTGCTGAACGGGTTCTTCGTGGCGGCCGAGTTCGCCCTGGTGGCGAGCAAGCGGTACCGGTTGGAGCAGGCGGCCGCCACCGGCAGCCGCGCGGCCCGCGCCGCGCTGCACGGCAGTCGCGAGCTGTCGTTGATGCTGGCTGGCGCGCAGCTCGGGATCACGGTCTGCACCCTCGGCCTCGGCGCGCTGGCCGAGCCGGCGATCGAGCGGCTGCTGGCGCCGCTGTCGCACGCCGTGGGCCTGCCCGCCGCGACGGGACACATCATCGCCCTGGTGGTGGCGTTGGCGCTGGTGACGTTCCTGCACCTGGTCGTCGGTGAGATGGCCCCGAAGTCGTGGTCGATCACCGATCCGGAACGCTCGGCGCTGCTGCTCGCCCTGCCGTTCCGGGCCTTCGCCCGGGCCGTGCGGCCGGTGCTGGCCATCCTCAACTGGCTGGCCAGTGCCACGCTCCGGGTGGTCCGGGTCGAACCACAGGACCAGCTCGCCCAGGTACACGGGCCGGGTGAGCTGCGGATGCTGCTGGAGCAGTCCCGGGAGCACGGTCTGCTGGCGGCCGAGCAGCACCTGATGCTCACCAGCATGCTGGCCCTGCAGGGCACCAGCGTCGGCGACGTGATGGAGCCGTTGGACCGGATGGTGGTGGTCCGGTGCCGGGACACGGCCGAGCGGATCGAGCAGGTGTCCCGGGACAGCGGCCGGTCCCGGCTGCCCGTGGTCGACGGACAGGGCCGGGTGACCGGGGTGGTGCACGTGCGGGAGGCGGTCCGGGCCACCACCGCCGGCCGGCAGACCAGCGCGGAACGGCTGATGACCGCGCCGTTCGCGCTGCCGGTCACCGCGACCGTGACCGAGGCGGTCGCCGCCATGCGGTCCCGGCAGGCACAGCTCGCCATGGTCACCGCCGGCCGTGGCGCCACCCGCCCGGTCGGCTTCGTGGCCCTGGAGGATCTGCTGGAGGAGGTCATCGGGGAGTTCGACGACGAGACCGATCCGGTGCCCCGCGGCCGGCGGATGCGCTGAGCGGGGTCGCGGTGGCCTGGGCGGCGGAGGTGGGCCTGTCGGTGCAGACCGATCTGGCCAATCCGAGCACCCGTCCGGGGCTGCGGCTGCCGGGCCGGGTCACCCTGACCGCCAACCTCGGCGCGCTACGGGTCGACGGCGTACGGCTCGGGCTGGTCGCCCGGGTCGAGGGCGCGGACGGCGGCCAGGCCCTGGTGGAGTTCCACCGGACGGCGGTGTCCGGGGGGTTCGTGCTGGCCGCCGGGGAACGCCGGGTGGTGCCGTTCGCGGTGCCCGTGCCCTGGGAGACCCCGCTCACGGTGATCGCCGACAAGGCGCCGCTGGGCCTGCGGATGGGGCTGCGCACGGACGTCGCGGTCGGTCCGGACGGCACCGCGGACGAGCTGCGCCCGCTGTTCGTCCACCCGCTGCCGGCCCAGGCCGGGATCCTCGACACCCTGGTCGAGCTGGGATTCGAGCTGCGCCAGGCCGCGCTGCGAGCCGGCCGGCTGCCCCGGGTACGGCAGGAGTTCGGCTTCCATCAGGTGATCGGCTACTGGGCCGCCCCGATGTACGCCGGGCCGATGAGCGAGCTGGAACTGACCCTGGTGACCGACCGGTACGGGGTGGAGGCGGTGCTCTGGCTGGACCGCCGGCTGGCCCTGTCCGGCGGCGGCCACACCAGCATCAGCCGGTTCCGGGTCAACCACGCCGACGCCGACCGGACGGACTGGCCGACCGTGCTGGACGGCTGGCTGCGCGCGGCGATCGACCGGCACGCCGCGGCGGCGTCCCAGTTCCACGCCCATCCGCACCTGACCCAGTCGCCACGGGTCAGCCGCCCACCCGACCCCATCGAGCAGGGCGGCGACCCGGGCATGACCGCCGGCTGACCCGCCTCAGCGTTCCGCCGGCAGCAGTTTGTCCCGCAGGCGGTCCCGCGCCTGCGGCCACTCGTCCGCGACCATCGAGTAGAGCGCCGAGTCGCGCCAGGTGCCGTCGGCGCGGCGCCGGTTCGCCCGCAGCGTGCCCTCCCGGGTGGCCCCGAGCCGCTCGATGGCCCGACGCGACCGTTCGTTCTGCACGTTGGTCTGCCAGGTCACCCGGACCGCGCCCAGCATTTCGAAGGCCCGGGTGAGCAGCAGCAGCTTGGCCTCGGTGTTGATGCCGGTCCGCCACCACCGCCGACCGAGCTGGGTGTAGCCGATCTCCATGGTCAGCAGGTCCTCGTCCGGCTGGTGGTAGGACGTGGTGCCCACCACCACCCCGGTCACGGCGCAACGTTGCACCCACGGCACCCGTACACCCCGCTCGGCGGCATCCAGCGCGGCCCGGATGTGGTCCGTCATCCCGGCCACGTCCCGGGGTCGGGGACTGCCGACGTATCGCCACACGTCGGGGTCGTCGAGTGCGTTGAACAGGTCGGCGGCGTGCCGGGGTTCGAGCGGCTCCAGGATGACGTGCGCACCGCGCATCGGTGCCGCGGCGAGCCACTCGCGGGCGGCGGTGGTCCGGTCCGTCTTCGCGTACATCTGGCCAACACCTCTTTGTTCTAGTACAGTCTCCGTTCTGTGGCAGTACGTTATCAGCTCACCGGCTCGACCGCGCTCGACATTTCGGCCAGCGTGGAGACGGGCATACGCACCGGGGCGCTGCCCCCGGGCGCGGCGCTGCCCCCGGTGCGGGCACTCGCCGGACAACTGGCGGTCAGCCCCGCGACCGTGGCCAGGGCGTACCAGACGCTGCGCCAGCGGGGGCTCGTCGAGACCGCCGGGCGCAACGGCACCCGGGTCCGCGCCCGGCCCGCCGTCGTGGCCGTGCGCTCGGCGGGCCGGACCCCCGTACCGCCGGGGTTGCTCGACCTCTCGGCCGGTGAGCCCGACATCCGGCTGCTGCCATCGTTCGGCCGGCACCTCGCGGCGGTCGCCGCCAGCGCCGACCCACCCACCGGGTACGGCGCGGCCGGCGTGCTGCCCGAACTGGCCGACCGAGCCCGGCGAAGATTGACCGCCGACGGCGTACCGGCGGATGGGATCGTGCTCACCAGCGGCGCCCTGGACGGCATCGAACGGCTGCTCGTCAGCCACCTGCGACCTGGCGACGCGGTTGCGGTGGAGGATCCGGGCTGGGCCAACCTGCTGGATCTGGTGGCCGCGCTCGGCCTACGACCCGTCGGCGTTCCCGTGGACGACGAGGGACCGGTCGTGGACGGCCTGCGGGCCGCGCTCGAGCTGGGGGTCCGGGCCGTGGTGGTGACCACCCGGGCGCAGAACCCCACAGGTGCCGCCGTCACCGCGGGGCGGGCCCGGCGGTTGCGGGCGGTGCTCGCCGGCCGGCCCGGCGTGCTGGTGGTCGAGGACGACCACGCCGCGGAACTGGCCCGGTTCCCGCTGCACACCCTGGCCGGCGCGGTGCCGACCTGGGCGTTCGTCCGGTCGCTCAGCAAGCCGTACGGGCCCGACCTGCGGGTGGCCGTGCTGACCGGTGACGAGGCCAGCCTCGCCCGGGTCGCCGGGCGGTTGCGGCTCGGGGCCGGCTGGGTCTCCACGGTGCTGCAACGACTGGTGCTGCGGCTGTGGGCCGACGCAGCGACGACCGAACTGGTGGCCGACGCGGCCGGCAGCTACGAGCGGCGCCGCGTCGCGCTGCTGGCGGCGCTCGCCGATCGCGGCGTCCCCGCGCACGGCCGTACCGGGGTCAACGTGTGGGTGCCGGTGCCCGACGAGACCCAGGCGGTCACCGTGCTCCGTGACGCCGGCTACGCGGTGGCGCCCGGCTCCCGCTACCGGCTCGGCGCCGGTCCCGGAGTCCGGATCACCGTCAGCCCGCTCGCCGACGCCGACATCGCCGCGCTGGCCACCGCGCTGGCCAGCGCCGTGGCGCCCGCCACGGCCATCGCCCGCACAGTCTGATCCCGGTACGCCCCCGCTGGTCGCACGGTCCGGTCCCGGCGCGTTCCGCTGGTGGCACGGTCCGGTCCCGGCGCGTTCCGCTGAGGCGTGGGTGCGAGGTACCGAGGTTCGCGTGGCCCGCCCGGCGGGTTGGGCGAGTGCGGCGGGGTCGACGGGGTAGAACATTCGCCATGCCCGACACCCGTACCGCGCCCGGTGCGCAGCAGTTCATCCCGCCCGATGCCGACGACCTGGCCGCGCTCAAGACAGCCGCCGCCGGGTGCCGGGGCTGTGAGCTGTACGAACCGGCCACCCAGACCGTCTTCGGGCGAGGTGACGCGCATGCTCGCGCGGTGTTCGTCGGCGAGCAGCCCGGCGACATGGAGGACCGGAAAGGGCTGCCGTTCGTCGGGCCGGCCGGCCACCTGCTGCGGGAGGCGGTGGACGAGGCCGGAATCGACCCGAAGCACATCTACCTGACGAATGCCGTGAAGCACTTCCGTTTTGAGTTGCGCGGGAAACGACGCATCCACCAGAGCCCGGACCGGACCCACATCACGGCCTGCCGGCCCTGGCTGGTCGCCGAGTTCGCCCGGCTGCGTCCCGCCGTGGTGGTGGTGCTCGGCGCCACCGCCGGCAAGGCGCTGCTGGGGCCGTCGTTCCGGGTGACCCAGTCGCGGGGCAGGCTCATGCCGTGGCCGGACGCAGCCCAGCACCCGGACGACTTCCGGCAGGTGCCGGTGGACTCCCGTGGCGACCGCGCGGACGCCCCACCGGCCCAGCTGCTGGCCACCATCCACCCGTCGGCCGTCCTGCGCGCGGACAACCGCGACGAGGCGTACGCGGGACTGGTCGCCGACCTCAGGATCGCGGCCGGTGTCCTGACAGGTCGCTGACGACCGGCCCGCGTGGGCTGGGCCCGGGACCGGGCCGGGTGCCAGACTGACCGGCATGGAGCAGCACCTCTACGAGCCCATCCACGAGGAGTTCCGCGAGCTGTGCCGGGAGTTCCTGGCCCGCGAGGCGGTGCCCCGGCACGACCGGTGGGAGGCCGAGGGCATCGTCGACCGGGACGTGTGGCGGGCCGCGGGCTCCGTCGGGCTGCTGGGTCCGGACGTACCCGAGGAATACGGCGGCGGTGGGCAGCGGGACTTCCGGTTCAACGCCGTCCTGGTCGAGGAGATCGTCGCGGCCGGCTGCTCGGGCCTCGGCTTCGGCCTGCACAACGACGTGGTCGCGCCGTACCTCGTCGAGCTGACCACCGCCGACCAGCGTAAACGCTGGCTGCCCGGGTTCTGCTCCGGTGAGCTGATCACGGCGATCGCGATGAGCGAGCCGGGTGCCGGCTCCGACCTGGCCGGCGTACGGACCAGCGCCGTGCGCGACGGGGATCACTACGTTCTCAACGGACAGAAGACCTTCATCACCAACGGCGAACTGGCCGATCTGGTGGTGGTGGTCGCCAAGACCGCGCCGGACCAGGGTGCTCACGGGGTGAGCCTGCTCGCGGTCGAGCGGGGTACGCCCGGCTTCACCCGGGGGCGGCGGCTGGCCAAGGTGGGTCTGAAGGCCAACGACACGGCTGAGCTGTTCTTCGACGACTGTCGGGTGCCGGTCGACAACCTGATCGGCACCGAGAACCACGGCTTCTACCATCTGATGGGCAACCTGCCCCGGGAGCGGCTCGGCATCGCCGTCGCGGCGGTCGCCGCGGCCGAACGGCTGCTCGCGCTGACCCTCGACTACGCCCGTTCCCGGCAGGCGTTCGGCCGGCCCATCGGTGCCTTCCAGCACAACCGGTTCCTGCTGGCGGAGCTGGACACCGAGGTGACCATCGCACGGACGTTCGTGAACCACTGCCTGGCCGAGTTCAACGCGGGCCGGCTGTCGGTGGCCGACGCGGCCAAGGCCAAGTGGTGGACCACCGAGTTGCAGAACAAGGTCGCCGACCGCTGCGTCCAACTGCACGGCGGGTACGGCTTCATGCTGGAGTACCCGGTGGCGAAGGCGTGGTTGGACAGCCGCGTGCAGACCATCTACGGCGGCACGACCGAGATCATGAAGGAGATCATCGGCCGCGGCCTGGGGCTGTAACGCGGATGCGGCCCGTCCGCCCCGAGTGTTAGGAAGGGCCCCCTGCTATACCGAAAACGATAAGAAGGGGCCCTTCCTTTCATGGCCACCGAGCTGACCGCGCCGCCCGACGCCCACCCCGACGTTCGGCCGGTCCAGCGACGTACCGTCCGGCTGCTCTTCGTCACCCAGATCATCGGCGGGGTCGGCGTGACCATCGGGATCGCCGTCGGCGCGCTGCTGGCTCGCAGTGTCGCCGGTACCGCCGCCTCGGGGCTGGCCCAGGCGGCCGCCGTGGTCGGCGCCGCGCTGCTCGCGGTGCCCGTCACCCGGGTCATGGCCGCGCACGGTCGCCGTCCCGGACTGGTGCTCGCGTACCTGACCGGGACGCTGGGCGGGATCGTCGTGGTCGTGGCCGCGACGTATCGCTGGGTGCCGCTGCTCTTCGTCGGCATGCTGCTGTTCGGTGGCGGCAGCACGGCCAACCTCCAGGCCCGGTACGCGGCCGTCGACCTGGCCGATCCGGCACGCCGGGCCCGGCAACTCTCCCTGGTGGTCTGGGCCACCACGATCGGCGCGGTCGCCGCACCCAATTTCGCCGCCGTGGCCGACGCGACGACCCGGGGCGCCGGGCTGCCGCAGTACGCCGGTCCGTTCGTGTTCAGCGCCGCGGCCTTCGTCGTCGCGGCGGTTGTGCTGCTGGTGCTGCTGCGCCCGGACCCGCTGCTCACGGCCCGACGGTTGGCCGCGACGCTGACCCGACCCGGTGTCGTGGTGCCCGATTCCGTGCCACCAGCGACCCACGACGCCGCGCCGCAGACCGGACCCGGGCCGGCGGCACAGCTCGGAGCCGGGTCCGCCGGGACCACCCGGGGGTCGCGGGGTCGGGCCGGGCTCCGGGACGCGCTGCGGGTGGTGGCCGACCGGCCCGATGCCCGGCTCGGGGTGGCCGCCGTCGCGGTCGGCCACCTCGTGATGGTCGCGGTGATGACCATGACGCCGGTACGCATCGGCGAGTCGCACGCCGAGGCGGACGTACTGCGGGTGGTGGGACTGGTGCTCAGCCTGCACATCGCCGGGATGTACGCGCTGTCCCCGCTGGTGGGCTGGCTGACCGACCGGGTCGGCCGGCGGCCGGTCATCCTCGGTGGGGTGGCGGTGCTGCTGGCCGCGTGCGCGGTCGCCGGAACGGCCGGACACGACACTCCCCGCCTGGCGGCCGGACTGGTGCTGCTCGGCCTCGGTTGGTCCGGCACCATGGTGGCGGGCTCCACGCTGCTGTCCGAATCGGTGCCCGGCGACGTACGGCCGGCCGCGCAGGGACTCTCCGATCTGATCATGGGGCTCGCCGGCGCTTCGGCCGGCGCGGCGAGCGGGTTTGTCGTGCAGTTCGCGGGTTACCCGGTGCTGACCGGGCTGGCCGCGGTCGCCGTCGTACCGTTGCTGGCGCTAGCGTTGCGTCCGGTGCCGGCGGTGGCCGCCGGCGCGGCGGACCGCCGGCCGGAGTCGGCCGGCGATTGATCCGGCCGGTCGGCGACCGGGTGGCGGACCATCCGATGGCGGTCGGAGCGACGGGAGCATCCGGCGACGGCCAGGTGGCGGGACCATCCGGCGGCGGCCGGGTGGACGGAGGGGGAGCGGGCAGTGCGGCTGACGGATTTCTGGACCCGGCTGGAGCGGGCGTTCGGCCCGGGGTACGCCGCGAGCATCGCCACCGACCAGGTGCTGTCCCAGTTGAACGGGCGGACCATCGAGCAGGCCCTGGCCCAGGGGGAGGCGACGGTCGTGGTGTGGCGGGCCGTGTGCGCCGCTTATCCCGATCGAGTGCCGGCGCGACTACGCTGAGCAGGCTTTTCGGCCGACCCGTGTGTCCGGGACGATCTAGTACAGGTGTTCGGCTATTGTCCACAGCGAGACGTTGTCCACAGGCTACGGCCGGGTCGGCTGTGTTCTGTCGTACCCAGCGCCTAGCGTGTGGCACGTGACTAGAGGTTCTTCGAAAGCGCCGGCGAAGGCAGGGGTGGCGACCATGGCGGCAGGCCCTGACCGGGAGAAGGCACTCGACCTTGCTCTCGCTCAGATCGACAAGCAGTTCGGCAAGGGTTCGGTGATGCGGTTGGGTGAGCGGCCGGTGGTGCAGACCGCCATCATCCCGACCGGCTCCATCGCGCTCGACGTGGCGCTCGGGGTGGGTGGGCTGCCGCGCGGTCGGGTGGTCGAGATCTACGGCCCCGAGTCCAGCGGTAAGACGACGGTGGCGCTGCACGCGGTGGCCAACGCCCAGCGGGCCGGCGGCATCGCCGCGTTCATCGACGCGGAGCACGCGCTCGACCCGGAGTACGCGAAGGCCCTCGGCGTCGACACGGACGCCCTGCTGGTGTCCCAGCCGGACACCGGCGAGCAGGCGCTGGAGATCGCGGACATGCTGGTCCGCTCCGGCGCGATCGACGTCATCGTGATCGACTCGGTGGCGGCCCTGGTGCCGCGGGCCGAGATCGAGGGTGAGATGGGCGACAGCCACGTGGGTCTCCAGGCCCGGCTGATGAGCCAGGCGCTCCGCAAGATCACCGGCGTGCTCAACAACACCGGCACCACGGCGATCTTCATCAACCAGCTCCGCGAGAAGATCGGTGTGATGTTCGGCTGCATGTCGTACTCGACCAGGGTCACCTTGGCAGATGGCACGCAGGAGAAGATCGGCAAGATCGTGAATCAGCGGATGGACGTCGAGGTCCTTTCCTATGACCCGGAGACCAACCGGGTGGAGCCGAAACGGATCACCAACTGGTTCAACAATGGTCCTGCGGAGCAGTTCCTCCAGTTCACCGTGGCTAAGTCGGGGGGCAACGGCCGTGCCCAGTTCGCGGCCACGGCCAACCACCTGGTACGCACCCCCGGCGGCTGGCGGGAAGCGGGTGAGCTCATCGCGGGCGACCGGGTGATGCTGGCCGAGGAACGCCGGCTCAGCGAACAGCAGTGGCAGGTGGTGCTCGGGTCGTTGATGGGTGACGGTAACCTCTCGCCCAACCGGCAGGATCGCTCCGGTGTCCGATTCCGGCTCGGGCACGGACCGGAACAGGTCGGCTATCTCGACTGGAAAGTCTCGTTGCTCGGCAACGTACCGGTGTCCCGACGGGTTGATTCCCGCGGTGCCGCCTTCGCGGACTTCACTCCACTGCCGGAGCTCGGTGAACTGCGGCGTGCCGTTTACCTGGGCGACGGTAAGAAGCATCTGAGCTGGGATTACCTCAAGGCGCTGACCCCGCTGGCCCTTGCGGTGTGGTACATGGACGACGGCTGCTTCACCCTCCGGTCCAAGGGATTGCAGGAGCGCACGGAGGGTGGCTCAGGGCGTATCGAGATCTGCGTGGAGGCGATGGCGGAGGGCAGCCGCGAGCGGCTGGTCGAGCACCTGCGCGACGCGTACGGCTTGGACGTCAAGCTGGTCACCAGGGGAGCGCGTGGCGTCGCCTCGATCCGGTTCACCACGGCGGCTACGGCCCGCTTCCAGGAACTCGTAGCGCCGTATGTGCCCCCGGCCATGGAGGCGAAGCTGCTGCCACGATTCCACGGCCGTTGCATCGTTCAGCCGGAGTTCGTGCCGGCGGAGATGACCCCGGTGCCTGCCCGGATCATCGATGTGCGGATCAAGCCCAAGACGAGGTCGATGAACCGCTTCGACATCGAGGTGGAGGGCAACCACAACTATTTCGTCGACGGTGTGATGGTGCACAACAGCCCCGAGACGACGACCGGTGGGCGGGCGTTGAAGTTCTACGCCTCGGTCCGGCTCGACGTGCGGCGCATCGAGAGCCTCAAGGACGGCACCGACGTGGTCGGCAACCGGACCCGGGTCAAGGTGGTGAAGAACAAGGTCGCGGCGCCGTTCAAGCAGGCCGAGTTCGACATCATGTACGGCAAGGGCATCTCCCGGGAGGGCTCGCTGATCGACGTCGGCGTGGAGCAGTCGATCATCCGGAAGTCCGGCGCCTGGTACACCTACGACGGTGACCAGCTCGGCCAGGGCAAGGAGAAGGCTCGAGAGTTCCTCAAGGAGAACCCGGACGTGGCCGCCGAGATCGAGAAGAAGATCCTCGAAAAGCTCGGCGTCGGCGCGGGCGCGGGGGACGCCGCGGGCGGCCCGGAGCTGCCGCCGGTGGACTTCTGAGCCGCGCACGATGAAGGGCCGCCACGGTGCGGCCGGGAAATCTGGCACCCGCGAGGGTTCGCAGGTTTCCCGGTGGGCCGCGACGATGACCGACGGTGACTGACGGCATGCCTGGACGACGGGGTGCCCGGCGCGGTCGGGGCTGGGATGCGTCCCCGCCCCGACCTCGTCGGGCCCAGCCGGTCGACGACGCCAACGGTGATGACTCCGTTGCCAACGACGGGGGTATCGACGGCATCCCGGCTGACGCCGAACACGGCAGCCAGGTCGGGGACGGCCGAGGCGGCCGAGGCCGGAGCAGCCGGTCGGGCCGGAGCGCGGGGGGCGGGACCACGCCGCCGGACGAGGCGGAGCTGGCCCGGGAGATCTGCCTGCGCCAGCTTGCCGTCCGGCCGCGAACCCGAGCCGAGCTGGCCACCGCGATGGCCCGCCGGGGCATCTCCGAGGAGATCGCCGCGGGCGTGCTCGACCGGTACGGCGAGGTCGGCATGATCGACGATGCCGCCTTCGCCCGGGCCTGGGTGAGTAGCCGGCACACCGGGCGGGGGCTGGCGCGTCGGGCGCTCGCCAACGAGCTGCGACAGCGCGGCGTCGATCGTGAGGTCGCTTCCGAAGCCCTCGACGAGCTGGACGAGGACACCGAGGCCGAGACCGCCCGCGCCCTGGTGGACCGGAAGCTCCGCACCGCCCGGGGCGAGCCGGACGCGGTTTTCCGCCGGCTGGTGGGCATGCTGGCCCGCAAGGGATACCCGCCGGGGGTGGCGATCCGGGCGGTCAAGGACGCACTGGCCGCGCAGAGCGCCGAGGCGGCCGAGTTCGCCGACCGCATCGATCCGGACGCCCTGGCCGACGCCGAGCTGGGCGATGGCGAGCGGGACGGCCGCGCGCTGGGCTGAGGCTCCCTCGGCGGCGGCACCCGGCGACCAGACACGGTTCACCATCGTCGTAGGCGTCCGGCGTCCGGGCACGGTTCACCGTCGTCGTGGGCGTCCGGCGTCCGGCGTCCGGGCACGGTTCGCCGTCGTCGTGGGCGTCCGGCAGCCGGGTCCGGTTCACCGCAGTCGCGGGGTACCCGATGGTGGCCACGAGTTCGGCCGGGGAAGGGGCGATCGGATGCTCAAGGTGTGTCTCAACGGGGACCGCAGCCGGCAGGAACATCGGGCCGTGCCACTGACCGCCGCCGAGCTGGCCGCCGACGCGGTCCGGTGCGTGACGGCCGGCGCGGGCGCCGTACACCTGCATCCGCGCGACCACGACGGCAGGGAGACCCTGGCGGCGCCCTTTGTGACGGAGGCCGTGGCGGCGGTCCGGGCGGCCTGTCCGGGTGTTCCGGTCGGGATCACCACCGGTGCCTGGATCGCCCCCGACCCGCGGGATCGGGTGGTGGCCGTCCGGAGCTGGCGGACGCTGCCCGACTTCGCCTCGGTGAACGCCCACGAGCCGGGCGCCGAGCAGGTCGCGGCGGCGCTGCACGAGCGGGGGATCGGCGTCGAGGCCGGCCTGTGGACGCCGGAGTCGGTGGCGGCGTACCGGCGGTGGCGGGTGCCGGTCCATCGGGTGCTGCTCGAATGCCTGGTGCCCGACCGGGCCGGCGCGATGGTCCGCGCCGAGGAGTTGCTGACCAGCCTGGGCACGTCGTCCGCCGAGGACTCGGTGCTGCTGCACGCCGAGGGTCCCGGGGTGTGGGAGGTGCTCCGGATGGCCGTCGAGCGCGGCCTGGACAGCCGGATCGGCCTGGAGGACACCGTCGAGTTGCCCGACGGATCGACGGCGTCCGGCAACGAGGCCCTGGTTACCGCCGCGATCGCGCTCGGCGCACACTGACCCGACCCGATGGATCGGGTCAGCCCGGGCGGTGGGACTGGCGGTACCGGCGTGCCGGATGGGGCCGATGGGACGGCCCACACCCGCCCGGTCGATCATGACTCCTTGACCGAACGGGCACTTGCGACCTAGCCTCGCCTACAAAGGTGAGAACTGCCCGACCAACGCAGGCAACGCGCACAACATAGATCGCATAACAGTACGACAACACTTGAGCCAGCTCAGCGGCCAGACAGCTCGCCCCGGGACGGCCCGGTCCGGGGCGGGAGGACAGTCGTCTCAGCCACCGGCGGTGCGTTGCCAGCACCGTTGATGGCTCCTACCCGCAGCCACCGCCCCGGTCGGGCGTCTCGAAGGGCAGGGCGGGCTCCGGATGGCAGCGCCTCCGGTGCCGGCGGTGGAGGGAGGCGGCCATGACCTTGTGGCGGACAGTGGCCGGTGCGCATCCGCGCGGAGGTTTCCGATGAGCGGCCCGGAAGGGGTGTTGCTCGTCGCGATCGCCCTGCTGGCCGTCGTGGTGGTGGCAGCCCTGGTGCTCGGTGCCCGCACGCTGCGCCGGCTCGGGGCCGGTCCGGCACAGTCCCCGGACGACCCCGCGTTCGTCGCCGAACGGGACCGTCAGGAGCAGTCACTCGCCGCCCTGCGCGAGGCCGCCGACGAGGCGTCCTCAACGGTGGACGTGGCGAAGTCAGCCGCTGCCGCGGCCAAGGCGGAAACCGCCGCGGCCAAGGCCGAGGCGAGCGCGGCCCGCGCCGAGGCGCGGCGGGTACTGGAGGCGGCCCGTACCGAGGCGGACAACGTCCTGGAGCGGGCCCACCGGCAGGCGGAGAGCGACGCCGAGCAAGTTCGGGCCGCGGCCCGGCGCAGCGGTGAGCGCGAGGTCGCGATGCTGGCCAGCACCACCCGCGAGCAGGCCGCCGAGGTGGAGCGCCGGGCGCAGCGGATGGACGAGCGGGAACGGCTGCACACCGAGGAGGTCGAACGGCTCGCCGAGCGGGAGCGGCGGCTCGCGGCGGCCAGCGCGGACCTGGCCGCCCGGGAGGCGGCACTGGCGGTACGCGAGGCCGCGCTCGTCGAGGGCGAGGAGCGGCACCGCCGGGAGCTGGAGCGGATCGCCGGACTGACCTCGGACGCCGCCCGGCAGGAGCTGGTCGAGTCCATCGAGGGGCAGGCCAAGCGGGAGGCCGCGATCCTGGCCCGGGACATCGAGAGCGAGGCGCGGGCCACGGCCGAGCAACGGGCCCGGCACATCGTGGTGGACGCCATCCAGCGGGTGGCCAGTGAACAGACCGCGGAGAGCGTGGTCAGCGTGCTGCACCTGCCCGGCGACGAGATGAAGGGCCGGATCATCGGGCGCGAGGGGCGGAACATCCGGGCCTTCGAGTCGGTCACCGGAGTCAACCTGATCATCGACGACACCCCCGAGGCGGTGCTGCTGTCCTGCTTCGACCCGGTCCGCCGGGAGGTCGGCCGGTTGACGCTGGAGAAACTGGTGCTGGACGGCCGCATCCACCCGCACCGGATCGAGGAGGTCTACGACACCGCGCGGCACGAGGTGGAGCGGCTGTGTCGGCGCGCGGCCGAGGACGCACTGGTGGAGGTGGGCATCACCGATATCCACGACGAGCTGATCGACCTGCTGGGCCGACTGCGCTACCGGACCTCGTACGGGCAGAACGTGCTCAAACACCTCGTGGAGACCGCGCACATCGCCGGGGTGATGGCGGCCGAGCTGCGGCTGGACATCCCGACCATCAAGCGGGCGGCGTTCCTGCACGACATCGGCAAGGCGCTCACCCACGAGGTGGAGGGCAGCCACGCACTGATCGGCGCCGACCTCGCCCGCAAGTACGGCGAGAGCGAGGACGTGGTCCACGCGATCGAGGCGCACCACAACGAGGTGCCGCCGCAGACCATCGAAGCCGTGCTCACCCAGGCGTCCGACGCCTGCTCCGGGGGCCGGCCGGGCGCCCGGCGGGAGAGCCTTGAGGCGTACGTCAACCGACTCGAGCGGATCGAGGAGATCGCCGGCGGCAAGGTGGGGGTGGAGAAGGTCTTCGCCATGCAGGCCGGCCGGGAGATCCGGGTGATGGTCAAGCCGGACGACGTGGATGACATCGGCGCCGCGGTGCTGGCCCGGGACGTGGCCAAGCAGATCGAGGAGGAGCTGACGTATCCGGGTCAGATCCGGGTGACGGTGGTCCGGGAGTCCCGGGTCACCGAGATCGCCCGCTGACGGCTTCTGGGCGGCGCCACGTCTCCAGTTTCGCCTGTCGCATTCGGCCGAGACGTCGATGGGTACGGGTACGGGTACGGGCGCGCAGGATCCATCAGTTGCTACTCCATCTGACGGACCGACGAGTTCCCTGCCGCCGGCCCATCAGCAGGTGGCCAGGCGCCTCGCGCTAGTGCGGATCAGCCCTGCGGCTCGGCGACAGCTGTTCCGTCGGGCATGGCCGAGCCCGGTGTGGCGGTCTGCGCCGGGGCCCGGGGGGCTCTGCGTCGGGTGTGCCGGTCCAGCCAGGACGCCAGCGCGGTGATCAGCGAGTTGAGCACGATGAAGATCACGGCCACCACCATGGCGGCGGCCACCAGGTTGCCGTAGTTGGCCGCGACGTCGTTGACGCCCCGTTGCAGCAGTTCGGGGAAGGCGACGATGTAGCCGAGAGCGGTGTCCTTCAGCAGCACGACGAGCTGGCTGACGATCACCGGAAGCATCGCCCGGGCCGCCTGCGGGATGAGAATGAGCCGCATCACCTGGCTCTTGCGCAGGCCGATGGCGTAGGCCGCCTCGGACTGGCCGCTCGGGATCGACCGGATGCCGGCCCGGAACGCCTCGGCGAGCACCGACCCGTTGTAGAGGGTGAGCCCGATGACCACGGCCCAGAACGCGGGGACCGGTCCGGAGATCAGGAACGGCACGCCGTAGAAGATGAAGAAGATCATCAGCAGCAGCGGTACGGCCCGGAAGAACTCCACGACCACACCGGCCGGGACCCGCAGCCACCACCGCTCCGACAGTCGGCCGACCGCGAAGACGATGCCGAAGGCGAGCGACAGCACCATTCCGGTGAACGCGGCGAGCAGCGTCTGGACCAGCGCGGGCAGGATGAACTGGGTCCAGGTGGACGCCCGTGCGAAGGGCTTCCAGAGCGCCCCTTCCCACTGGCCCGCCTGGTCGAACTTCGAGTAGATCCACCACAGCAGGGCGGCCAGACCGACCCCGAAGACGACGCTGAGCACCCGGTTGCGGATCCGGGCCTTCGGCCCCGGGTGGTCGTAGAGAACGGTGCTGGTGCTCATCAGCGCTTCACCGCCAGTCGGTTGGCCAGCCAGCCGAAGAGGTAGCCGGTGGGGATCAGGAACGCGGCGAAGGTGCCGGCGAAGACCAGGAAGATCGGGATGACCGCGTCACCGTTGCTGTTGATCAGGTCCTTCATCACGCTGGACGATTCCATCAGCCCGATCGTCCCGACGATCGTCGCGTTCTTGCACAGCGCGATGAGGACGCTGCCCAGCGGGGCCACCACGGCGCGGCCGGCCTGCGGCAGCACCACGATCCGTAGCGTCTGGAAGAAGCTCATTCCGATCGCCCGGGCCGCCTCGGCCTGGCCGGCGGGCACCGTGTTGATGCCCGAGCGGATGGCCTCGCAGACGAACGCCGCGGTGTAGACCGACAGGCCGACGACGCCGAGCCAGTAGTTGTTCAGGTCGAGGTCGTCGGAGAGGCTGAGGCCCAGGGTGGAGAAGAGGCCGAAATAGCAGAAGAAGACGATCAGCGTGAGCGGCGTGTTGCGGAAGATGTTCACCCAGGCCGCGCCGACGCCGCGCAGCACCGGCACCGGGGAGACCCGGAAGGCGGCCAGCAGTACCCCGAGGACCAGCGCGAGCACCGCGGCGGCCCCGGTCAGCTTGAGGATCCAGAAGAACCCCGACAGGTACGCGTGGAGGTTCGTCGGGTCGGCGAATACGTGCATGCGTCGGCTCCCGGGGCGCGTGGTCGCAGGTGGGGCGTACCGGGGGTCGGCAGCCGTGCCGACCCCCGGTGCCGGTCAGACCGTTCCGCAGTTGGTCAGCTTGCTGGTGTCCAGCTCAGGCGCGGCCTTGCCGCTCTTGCCGAGCGTGTTGTCCCAGGCGGCCTTGTAGGTGCCGTCGGTGGCGGCGGCCTTGAGAATCTCGTTGACCTTCTCGCAACCGTTCTTGTCGTCCATCTTCAGGCCGATGCCGTAGGGCTCGGTGGAGAAGGGCTTGCCGACCACCTTGAACTTGCCGGCGTACTGCGACTGGGCGGCGTAGCCGGCCAGGATGATGTCGTCGGTGGTGACGGCGTCCACCTGCCCCCTCTCCAGCAGCGGCAGGCACTTGGAGTACGAGTCGAACTGCTGGAGCCTGGCCTTCGGGTGATCCGTCTGGATCCGCTTGGCCGGCGTCGAGCCGGTCACCGAGCAGACGGTCTTGCCGTCCAGGGCCTCCGGCCCGGTCAGCGTGGAGTCCGCCTTGACCAGCAGGTCCTGTCCGGCGATGTAGTACGGTCCGGCGAAGTTGACCTTCTTCTTCCGATCGTCGTTGATCGTGTACGTGGCCACGACCAGGTCGACGGTGCCCTGCTGGATGAAGGGCTCCCGGTTCGACGAGACGGTGGTCTTCCACTCGATGTTGCCGGCGTCGACGCCGAGGCCCTTGGCGACGATCTTCGCGATCTCGATGTCGAAACCCTCGTACTGGCTGCCGGTCTGGAGGCCCAGGCCGGGCTGGTCGGCCTTCACACCGATGACCAGCTTCTTCTGGCTCTGGGCCTTCCCGACGATGCCCTTGGCGCCCCCGCCGGAACCGCCGCTGTCGCCGCCGCAGGCGCTCATGCCCAGGGCCAGGGTGGCAGCCGCGACGACCGCCGCCGCGCGTTCGTACCGCATATTCATCTCCTTCTTCGGCTCAAAGCCCGCCGGAAACGGCGGCACTCCACTACGGACGCTCAGTGCGTCAGGATCTTGGAAAGGAAGTCCTTGGCCCGCTCGCTGCGCGGGTTCGCGAAGAACTCCGCGGGCGGGGCGTCCTCGACGAGCTGCCCGTCGGCCATGAAGATGACCCGGTTGGCCGCGTGCCGCGCGAACCCCATCTCGTGGGTGACCACCACCATGGTCATGCCGTCGCGGGCCAGCGCCGTCATCACGTCCAGCACCTCGCCGACCATCTCCGGGTCGAGCGCGCTGGTGGGCTCGTCGAAGAGCATCGCCTTGGGCTGCATGGCCAGCGCCCGCGCGATGGCGGCCCGTTGCTGCTGCCCGCCGGAGAGCTGGGCCGGGAACTTGTCCGACTGGTTGGCGATGCCGACCCGGTCGAGCAGCGCCATCGCCCGCTCGCGGGCCGCGGCCGGCTTCTCCCGGCGGACCTTCAGGGGCCCGAGGGTGACGTTTTCCAGGATCGTCTTGTGGGCGAAGAGGTTGAAGGACTGGAAGACCATCCCGACCTCGCTGCGTAGCCGCGCCAGCGGCCGGCCCTCGGCGGGAAGCGGCTGCCCGTCGAAGGTGATCGTGCCGGAGTCGATCGGCTCCAACCGGTTGATCGTGCGGCACAGCGTCGACTTGCCCGAGCCCGACGGCCCGATGACGACGACCACCTCACCCCGACCAACCGAGAGGGTCACGTCGTGCAGCACGTGCAGCGGACCGAACCACTTGTTGACCGATTCGAGCACGATGAGCGGCTCGTCAGTCGTCACCGTCGTCCACCGTCCTGTCGATTGGCGTTGGCTGCTGAATGTCGGCTCCGCCGGTGGCGTCACCTCTGGTGGAGCCACTGTAGGCGGCCCCTACAACCGGAGTGCAACCCGAGAGGTCACGGAGCAGTAACACCGTCCGGGTCCGGACGTACCCACGGCACGTCTGCGGGCGCGATCCAGCACTCCGGGCTTCGCCGCGACGGGGCCCGGACGGGTTGTCCGGCTTCCGACCCGGGCAGGATGGGCGACGACGATCCCCGGCGAGAAGGAGCAGCCAGCCATGGAACCGGTCCGGTTGACCCGGTACGCCCGCGGTGGCGGGTGTGCCTGCAAGATTCCGCCGGGTGAGTTGGAGGCCGTGGTGGCCGGCCTGGGCATTCCGGCGGGCCGGACCGGCGAACGGCCCGGCGACCTGCTGGTCGGGGTCGAGCACGGCGACGACGCCGCGGTCGTCCGGCTCGACGAGCACACCGCCGCGGTGGCCACCGCGGACTTCTTCACCCCGGTGGTGGACGACCCGTACGACTGGGGTCGGATCGCCGCCTGCAACGCCCTGTCCGACGTGTACGCGATGGGCGGCACACCGCTGGTGGCGCTGAACCTGCTCTGCTGGCCCCGGGACGTACTGCCGATGGAACTCGCCGGCGAGGTGCTGCGTGGCGGCTACGACCTCGTCCGGCAGGCCGGCTGCCACCTGGCCGGCGGGCACAGCGTGGACGACGAGGCGCCGAAGTACGGCCTCGCGGTGACCGGCGTGGTCCGGCCGGAAGAGCTGATCACGCTCGACTCGGGTCGGCCGGGGCTGCCGCTGTCGCTGACCAAGCCGCTCGGTGTGGGTGTGCTCAACTCGCGGCACAAGGCGACCGGCGAGGTGTTCCCGGAGGCGGTGGCGTCGATGACCACCCTCAACCGGGACGCGGCCCGGGCCGCGGTGGCCGCCGGGATACGTTGCGGCACCGACGTGACCGGTTTCGGCCTGCTCGGCCACCTGTCCAAGCTGGCCCGGGCCAGCGGGCTCACCGCCGTCGTGGACTCGGCCCGGGTGCCCTACCTCGACGGCGCGCGGTCGGCGGTCCGGGCCGGCCATATCAGCGGTGGCAGTCGCCGGAACCTGTCCTGGGTGACCCCGTGGACGGACTTCGGCGCGGTGAGCGAGGAGGACCGGCTGTTGCTGGCCGACGCGCAGACCTCGGGGGGACTGCTGGTCGCGGGCGAGGTGCCCGGTGGAACGGTGATCGGGGAGTTGCGCCCGCGCGGCGCGGCCATGGTGCTGGTCCGGTAGCCGACAGCTCCGGGCGGGTCACGGGACAATTTAGTCCCAAATGGTCACAGACCGGTAACTTCGCCCCGACGGGCCTGGCCGGGCCGGCACCATCGTCTCAGGGGAGCGGTTCGAGCCGGCTCCCGGCCCGTGGGGGGCGAGCCGGGCTCGCGATCCCGGTAGCCGCGAACGAGAGGTGGGACGGCATGACCGAGCTCTGGAACTGGAAGGTCGAGGACGACCGGGTTCGGGCCGAGGTCTACCAGGCACTGGCCGAGTCGCTCGGTCGCCCGGTGGTGCCGCTCGGAGCCCGCGAGCCCGAGCGGATCCCGGTGGGCGCCGTGGTCGCCGACGTGTGGTGGCGACCGGGCGAGTTCGCGCTTTCGATCGACTGCTACGGACCGCCGACGGGGCTGGCCGAGCACACCGCGGCCGCCGCGCTGGCCAGCCGGCTGGATCGCCGGTGCCTGCTGGCCGACGACACGTACGACGGCAGCCGACACCTGCTGGTGGGCCCGGACGGCACCATCCGCCCGGTCCACTTCGTGGTGGTCGAGACCGACGACGGCGAGGTGCTGCACGGAGAGCAGCTGTGCAGCACCGCCGAGCCGGGCTGTCGGGGCTGGTCGCAGTGCGGCCAGTCGCGTTGGGCACCCGACTCGGTGCTGCCCGCGCTCGTCGCCGCCTGAGCGCGGGCACGCCGGTCCGGGCTGAGGCGCCAGCGCGCCGGTCCGGGTTCAGGCGCGAGCGCGCCGGTGCGGGCGGGCGGATCAGGAGTCGGCTGAGCCCCGGGCGCGCCGGTCCGGGTGGGTCAGGAACCGCCGGATGCCGAGCCAGCGGGCCGGCGTACCACCAATTGGTCGAGCAGTTGGTGGGTGGCGGCGGCCACCGCGCTCACCGCGGCGTCGAACGCCGCCGCGTTGTGCGGCGCCGGCTGTCGGAAGCCGCTGATCTTGCGGACGTACTGCAGGGCCGCGGCCTCGATGTCGGCGGGCGTGACCTGCTCGGCGTACGGCTCACGCAGCGTCTTGATGCTGCGACACATGGCTCCTCCTGGAGTCGGTGGGATGGCGCCTGGCCGGCCTGTCCACCAGGTGGACGATTGTCCGCCGGTGGTATTTCCGATCCTGTCATGCGCCGGTGACACAACGTCGAAAACTCTCTATCCTTGCGGTGAGGGAGGCCGGCGGGCTGTCCCTGCCGCGCCTCGTGCCGTGCGTCTCGGCCCAAGGGAGAATCATCGTGGACCACGCCGGAACCAAGCTGTCCCTTTCCGACCTCGACACCCTGGAGCACGTCCTCCGTACCCCGCTCGACCGGCTCGTCATCGACGACGACCGGGTCGAGACGGTGTTGCGCCGCGTCCGTCGTCGCGAGCGTGCCCTGGTGAGCGCCGCCCCGGTCGCCGCCTTCAACTCCGCCATCTGAACTCGCTGGCCGGGCGGGACGGGTCGGTGCGGTCGCGCGCGTTCAGCCAGTACGTGCTCAAGGTACACAGCCGCTGTGACCTGAGCTGTGACCACTGCTACATCTACGAGCACGCCGACACCGGCTGGCGACACCGCCCCCGGGCCATGCCCATGGACGTGGTCCGGGCGGCGGCCGGCCGGATCGCCGAGCACGCCGCCGCGCACCGGTTGCCCAGGGTGCATGTCGTACTGCACGGTGGCGAACCGCTGCTGCTCGGCGCGGCCGGCCTGCGCGCGGTGCTGGCCGAACTGCGCGCCACGATCTCTCCGGTCACCGACCTCGACCTGCGGATGCAGACCAACGGCGTGCTGCTGACCCGCCAGATCGGCGACCTGCTGCGCGAGTACGACGTCCGGGTCGGTGTGTCGCTGGACGGCGACCGGGCGGCCAACGACCTGCACCGCCGGTTCGCCAACGGCGCCAGCAGCCACCAGCGGGTGCTGCGGGCGCTCGCGCTGCTGCGCGAACCGGCGTACCGGGAGTCGTACGCCGGCATCCTCTGCACGGTCGACGTCCGCAACGATCCCGACCGGGTCTACGCGGCGGTGCTGGCCGAGCGCCCACCCCGGATCGACCTGCTGCTGCCACACGGCACCTGGGACACCCCGCCGTACCGGCCCGACGGGACGACCACCCCGTACGCGGACTGGTTGTACCGGATCTACCGGCGCTGGAACGCCGACGGCCGGCCGGTACCGATCCGGCTGTTCGACTCGCTGCTGGCCACGGCCGCCGGCGGGCGCAGCGAGACCGAGGCGGTGGGCCTCGAACCGGCCGACGTGCTCGTGATCGAGACGGACGGGGCCTGGGAACAGGCGGATTCACTGAAGACGGCCTACGACGGCGCGCCGGCCACCGGGTTCGACGTGCTGCGCCATCCGGTCGACCAGGTCGCCGGGCACGCCGGGCTGGCGGCCCGGGACGGCCTGGCCAGCCTCTGCGCCACCTGTCGGGACTGCCCGGTGGTGCACCGCTGCGGCGGCGGCCTGTTCGCCCATCGATACCGGTCCGGGTCCGGCTTCGACAACCCCTCCGTCTACTGCGCGGACCTCAAGGCGTTCATCGCGGCGATGGACCACACCCCGCCGTCCGGGCGTCCGGTGCCGCCCACCGTCGGGACGGCGCCGCCCACCACGGGCGCGGTGCCGGTCAGCATCGGCCCGGTACCGGCCGTCACCGGGACGGCGCCACCCGCCCCCGGGGCGGTGCCGGTCAGCATCGGCCCGGTGCCGGCCGCCGCCCGGTCAGGGTCACCCACCGCGTCACCCACCGCCCGGCCGGCACCGTCGGCGGCCGGCCCCGGCCCGGTGTCGGTGCCCGGTCCGACCGGGGGAGGGCTGGCGGCGCTGTTGGACGATCTGGCCACCGGGTACGGGACGGCCGCCACCCTGGACCGGCTCGCCGACGCCCACCTGTCGGTCACCCGGACCCTGCTCGCCGCGCTGGTCGGGACGATCGAGTCACCCGTACCGCCGGTCGTGGCCGACGCCTGGTCGGTGCTCGCCGCGGTGGACCGGGTCGCCCCCGGTGCGCTCCGGGCGGTGCTGGCCCATCCCGGTACCCGCCCCTGGCTGGTGCGGGCGCTGACCGGCGGGCACCGGTCCGGTACGGCGGCCGCAGCCGAACCGGCGGCCCGGCTGGCCGCCCTGGCCGCCGCGGCGGCGGTGCGGGCGGGCCACCCCGCCCGGCTCACCGTCGCGACGCGGTACGGGACGGTGCTGCTGCCCACCGTGGGTCGGCTCGACCTCGGGCGCTCGGCGCCGGACGAGCTTCCGATCACCGTCGGCGACGGATCCTTCACCATCGGCCCGGAGCCCGGCTCCACCGTCGTCGTGGACCGGCCCGATCCCGCGCTCGGCTGGCGACCCGCACCCCGGCTGCACGCCGCCGGTTGGGAACTGGCCATCGAAGACGTCCATCCGGGGCAGGACCGGTTCGCCGTACCGGTCGGGCCGGCGCTGACCCCGGTCGGGCTGCTGTCGTTCCGCCGGGTGCTCGCGCGGGCCTGGGCGGAGATCCGCCGCGACACCCCGGAGCACCTTCCGGGTCTGCGCGCCGCACTGCGGACCGTCGTACCGGTGCGCCCGGCGGGGGTGTCGCGGACCGCTCCGGCCGGCTTCGGCGCGGTGGGCGTGCCGACGGACGGGGCCGCCGGGGTGGCCGGGCCGCTGGTCCGGGACTGGCAGCTGGGCAAGCTGGACGCGGTGCAGGATCTCTGCGACCTGCTCGACCCGGCCGGCCCGGCGCTGGTGGCCGTGCCGGGTCGACCGCCCCGGCCGGCCGCCGAGCTACTGGCCGAGCTGTACGCCGAGGTCGGCCCGCCGGTCCTCGGGCCGGGTCGCGAGCCCGCCGGACAGCGGTGGCACCGGGCCGCCGAGGCGGCCGGGACGCTGCTCGACGCCGACGTCCTGACCGGCCACGGGCTACGGTTCGTCACGGGGCTGCGGGACTCACTCGATGCCCGACAACCAGTCCGGGGCTGAGGTCGACCGGGGATGCGCGCAGCCGGTGGTCGAGGTCGACCCGGCCGGACGGTGTTCCGGGCCGCCACGCCGGTCTGCCCCGGCCCTTCGCGCCGACCTGCGGGCCCTCGGGCTGTGCGCGGACCTGCCGGTGCTGGTCCACTGCTCGATGCGGCGGCTCGGCCCGGTCGACGACGGTCCGAACGGGCTGCTGGCGGCGTTGCGGGACGTGCTCGGACCGGCGGGCACCGTGGTGGTACCCACGTTCACCGAGGGCAACTCGTTCACCTCCCGCGCGTACCGCGCCTCCACCCGGGGCCTGAGCGCGGCCGACGAATCCGAGTACCAGGCGCGGATGCCGGCCTTCGACCGGCGCGACACGCCGTCGGAGGGCATGGGCGCGTTGGCCGAGGCCGTCCGCCGGCATCCGGCGGCCCGGCGCAGCGCCCATCCGCAGAGCTCGTTCGCGGCCCTCGGCGCGCAGGCGCGCCGGATCACCGTCGGGCACCGGCTGGACTGCCACCTCGGCGAACGGTCCCCGCTGGGCCGGCTCTACGACCTGGACGCCGTCATCCTGCTGCTCGGCGTGGACTACCAGGTCTGCTCGGCGCTGCACCTGGCCGAGTACCGGCTGCCGGCCCCCGGGGCGCCACGCCGGACGTACGGCTGCTTCCGGTTCGAGGCGGGCCGCCGGGTGCGGCGGGAGTTCGTGGACATCGCCCTCGACGACAGCGACTTCGGCCCGCTGGGCGAGCGGCTGGACCGGATGCCGTACGTCCGGCGCGGTCCGGTGGCCGGCACGCTGGCGCGGCTGCTGCCCATGCGGGCCGCCGTGGACTTCGCGGTCGACTGGTTGACAGCTCATCGCTCTTCTCGCCGTTGACGTTGGTGCCTACGCTCAAGACGCGGGACGGCCGCCTCGGGACGAGAGAGAACGACGACGTGGATACTGCGGAGTTCACCGTGGACCCACGGGCGCCGCTGTTCTTTCTCAGTTACGCGCACGCCCACGAGGGGCGGCGGACCCCGGCGGCACGGGAACCGATCGCGTTCGTCCGCCGGCTCTTCGACGACCTGTCCACACACGTGGGTGAGCTGGTCGGCCGGCCGGCGGGCGCCGATCCGGGCTTCATGGACTCCACGATGAGCGGCGGTGAGCGGTGGACCCCCGAACTGCTGACCGCCGCCGGCACGTGCCAGGTGTTCGTGCCGCTCATCTCCACGTCGCTGCTGAACAGCACCTGGTGCGCGATGGAATGGGACGCGTTCTCCCGCCGCAGCATCGTGCGGCGTTCGGACGGCGGCTCGGCGCACGAGACGGCGATCGTGCCGGTGATCTGGTCACCGACCGACGCCGCCCTGCTGCCGCCGGTGGTGGCCGACATCCAGCGGTTCACCCCGACGAACATGCCGGACCCGCAGATCGCCGCGCAGTACCACGGCGAGGGCGTGTACGGCCTGCTGACGTTGCAGTGGGAGAACGCCTACCGGGCGGTGGTGTGGCGGCTGGCCCAGCGGGTGGTGGCGATCCACCGCGCCTACTGGGTCGCCCCCCTCGTTCCGCAGAGCGCCGACCAACTGCGCAACGTGTTCCTCACGAAGGAGGGGGAATGACCGGGCCGAGTGGACCGGCCACCGCGGCGACGCGGTCCCGGCATCGAACCTATTTCTTCCTCAGCTACGCGCACTCGGCGCCCACCTCGGACGCGGTCCGGACCGACACCGACCCCTGGGTGGGCCAGCTGTTCCAGGACCTCTCCGCCGAGGTCAGCCTCCAGGCCCGGCCGGGCAGCGGGATGGACATCGGCTTCTTCGACCAGCACATCCCGCTGGGCGCCGACTGGAAGGCGGCGCTCGCCGAGGCGCTGGGCGCGGCCGAGGTGTTCGTGCCGCTCTACTCGCCCGGATACTTCAGCCGGTCCTGGGCGCTGGGGGAGCAGGAGTCGTTCCGGGGCAGGCTGGCCGACGCGGGCGTGGCCGACCCGGCCGAGCGGGTCGTGCCGGTGCTGTGGATCCCGCTACCGTCCTGGGAGGACCGGCCGGAGGCCGGCCCGGCGCTGCGGTTGGGCGCGGAGATCCCCGAGTACGCCGAGAACGGCCTGCGCGCGCTCTGCATGCTGACCGCCTACCAGCGGCCGTACAAAAAGGTGCTGGACCGGCTCGCCCGGCGGATCGTGACGGTCGCCGAGGGGGAGCCGCTCGGGCCGTCCCGCGCCCCGGCACTGGGCGACCTGGCCCCGGCCGACGTCACCGCCGATCCGGCGTTCGCGGTGGCCGTGCTGGCGCCCAGCGCGGCCGAGGCGCCGCCGGACCGGCCGCCCGGACGCTACGGCAAGAGCGGCGCGCACTGGCGGCCGTTCGCCGAGCGGCAGGCGCTGCCGGTCGCCGAGTACGCGGCCAGCACCGCCGAACGGCTCGGTCTGCCGACCCGGATCATCGACTTCGCCGACGCCGCGCCGCTGCTGCGCCGCTGCCCCGCGGTGGTGCTCACCGACCCGTGGACGGTCTCCCAGCCGGGTGGCGCGCGGGTGATCCGAGCCGCCGCCGACGGGTTGCCGCCCTGGGTCGTACCGTTGGTGATCTCCGACGGTGAGGATCCGCGGGAGGCCGAGCGCGGCGCGGACCTCGCCGACACGGCCGTCGCTATGCTGCGGGACGCCGGAGTCGGGCAGGCCCGGCAGGTCCGGGGGATCCGCGAGTTCGTCGAACTGCTGCCAGTGCTGGTCACCCAGGCCCGCCGGCAGTATCTCCGGCACTTTCCCATGCAGCCGTCCGGGGGACTGCCACCCGCGGACCGGCCGCGCCTCGGCTACGCCGAACCGTCGCCGTTTCCCGAACCGGGAGGGAGGACCGATGGCCACCAAGCGTGAAGGCCAGGTCGTCACGTTCTATTCGTTCAAGGGCGGCACGGGTCGGACCATGGCGGTGGCCAACGTCGCCTGGATCCTCGCCGCCAGCGGCAAACGGGTCCTGGTCGCCGACTGGGACCTGGAATCGCCGGGCCTGCACCGGTTCTTCGCCCCGTTCCTCAACCTGGACGCCATCGAGGGCACCGGCGGGGTGATCGACCTGATCCGGGACTACGAGTGGGAGGCGGCCCGCGAGCGGGAGCTGGACCGTCCGACGCAACGCCCGGAGGGGTGGATCGAGCGGTACGCCCGGGTGGAGCTGCACGCCTTCTCGTTGCGCTGGGACTTCCCCGGCGGTGGCGGGCTCGACTTCCTGTCCGCCGGCCGGCAGAACACCGACTACGCGGTGACGGTCGGCGGGCTCGACTGGGACACCTTCTACAACCGGCTCGGCGGTGCGGAGTTCTTCGACGCGCTGCGGGCCGACATGAAGAAGAACTACGACTACACGCTCATCGACAGCCGGACCGGGCTGAGCGACGTGGCCGACATCTGCACGCTGCACCTGCCGGACACGCTTGTGGACTGTTTCACCCTGAGCGACCAGGGCATCGACGGCGCCGCCCGGGTGGCCCGCTCGGTGCGGGACCGCTACAAGCTGCGGGACATCCGGATCCTGCCGGTGCCCATGCGGGTCGACCAGGCCGAGAAGGAGAAGGCCGAGGCCGGCCGGGCGTTGGCGATGCGGCGGTTCGCCGGACTGCCCAGCGGACTGTCCGATGCGGACCGGCGACGGTACTGGGCGGCGGTCGAGGTGCCGTACCGGCCGTTCTACGCCTACGAGGAGACGCTGGCCACCTTCGGCGACCCACCGGGCTCGCGCACCTCGCTGCTGGCCGCGTTCGAGACGCTGACCGGGTTCATCACGAACGGTGAGATCACCACGCTGCCGCCGATGGACGAGACGCAGCGGCTGCGCGAGAAGGCCCGGTTCGAGCGCCGCGCCGAGGTCGCCGACGACGACCTCGTGCTGCGGTACGCGCCCGAGGACGCGCTGTGGGCTGAGTGGATCGAACGGGTGCTGGTCTCGGCCGGCGTCCGGATCGCCTCCCCACCGCCCCGCGGCGACACCCCCGAGGACACCGTCCGGCCCGCGCAGACCCTGACCGTCGTCTCGCCCCACTACCTCGGGGTCAGCACGGACGCGCTGCCGCCCCGGGACCCGGCCGGGCAGACCGTCCCGCTCGCCGTCTACGTGGCGGACCTGCGGCCGCTGGCCGAGTTCCCGGCGCACGCCTCGGCGTTCCTGGCCGGGCTCTCCGCGACCGCCGCCGCCGACCGGTTGCTGCGGCTGGTCGGCCGGCCCGGCCCGGCGCCGCTGAGCCAGGCACCCGGGCACGGCATGCGCTATCCGGGCACCGAGCCGGCGGTGTTCAAGGCGCCCGTCCGCAACGCCCGGTTCACCGGTCGGGAGGACGACCTGGCCCAGCTGCGTACGCAGTTGCAGTCCAGCGGCAGTGCGGTGGTGCTGCCGGTGGCGTTGCAGGGGATGGGCGGGGTGGGCAAGACCCAGCTTGCCCTGGAGTACGTCCACCGGTTCAAGGCCGCGTACGACCTGGTGTGGTGGATCGCCGCGGACCCACCGGAGTTCGTCGACACCTCGCTGGCGGACCTCGGCACCCGGCTGGACGTCACGATCGAGCCGAGCCTGCCGGACACCGTCCGGGCGGTGTTGCAGGCGTTGCACCGCAACGAGCCGTACGAGCGGTGGCTGCTGATCTACGACAACGCCGAGGAGATCGACCGGGTGGCGCCGTTCCTGCCGCAGGGCGGCGGACACGTGCTGCTGACCTCCCGCAACCGGGCCTGGGGCGACCACGCCCAACCGATCCCGGTCGACGTCTTCGACCGGGCGGAGAGCGTGGCGCACCTGCGGCGGCGGGTCAGCGAGATCAGCGTCGAGGAGGCCGACCGGGTGGCCGAGGCGCTGGGTGACCTGCCGATCGCGGTGGCCGCGGCCGGTGCCTGGCTGGCCGACACCGGAACGCCGGTGACCGATTACCTCCAGCAGATCGAGCGGCACGGACCCAGCGCCCTGTCCGTCGAGGCCACCTGGGACCTGTCGATCAACCGGCTGGCCGAGCAGGCGCCGGCGGCGTACCGGCTGCTGCAACTGTGCTCGGTGCTCGCGCCGGAGATCTCCCTCGACCTGCTCTACAGCGACGAGATGGCCGACCAACTGGTCTCCATCGACCCGTCGGTCTCGGAACGGCTGGTCCGCGGCGCCCTGGTGCAGCAGATCAACCGGCTGGCGCTGCTCAAACTGGATGTGCAGGGCGGCCAGATCCAGATCCACCGGCTGTTGCAGGCGGTGGTGCGCGACCGGATGACCGCCGCCGAGGTGGACGCCGCCCGGCACCAGGTCCACCTGGTGCTCGCCGCGTCCCGCCCGTCCGGCGAGGTCGACAACCCGGAGACCTGGCGCCGGTTCCGGGTGCTGTGGCCGCACCTGGAGGTCTCCCGCGCGGTGGCCTGCCCGGACGAGGGGGTCCGGCAGCTGCTCATCGACCGCGTGCGTTACCTCTGGCGACGCGGCGGCCTGGCCCAGGGCGAGGAGTTCAGCCGCCGGGTGGAGGCGCGCTGGGAGACGCTGCTGACCGAGACGAGCGACCCGCTGGACGTGACCGCCCTGCGTCGCCAGTTGCTGCACCTACGCAACCACCGGGGCAACCTGATGCGCGACCAGGCCCGCTACGAGGAGGCGCGGGAACTCGACCAGGCCGTCCTGAACGATCAGCGGGAACTGCTCGGCGTCCGGCACCCGCACACGCTGATGACCTCCGGCAGCCTCGCCGCCGACCTGCGGGCGCTCGGCCGGTTCGCCGAGGCGATGGAGCGGGACCGGGTCACCTACGCCGCCTGGTCCGAGGTGTTCGGTGAGGACCATCCCCGTACCCTCGCGGCGGCCAACAACTTGGCCGCCTCGTACCGGGTGATGGGAGACTTCCGGGCGGCCCGCGCCCGGGACGAGGAGGTGCTGCAACGCCGCCGCATCGTGCTCGGCCCGAACAACCCGTACACCCTGCACTCGGCGTCGATGCTCGGTCGGGACCTGCGCGAGGCCGGCGAGTACGAGAAGTCCGTGGAACTGCTGCGGACCGTCTACGACAGCTACTGCGAGGTGCTCGGGCCGGACGCGGGCGCCTCGTTGATCGCCCTGGCCAACCTCGCGGTGTCGGTCCGGGTCGCCGGGCGGCCGGGGGAGGCGGCTCCGCTGCTGGACGCGGCGTACGAGGCGCTGCGGGACCGGTTCGGCGCGGGCAGCCCGGACACCCTGGCCAGCCGGCTGAGCCGCTCGGCGAACCTGCTGGCGGTCAACGACATCGACCGGGCGGAGAGCGAGGCGAGGGCGGTCTCCGACTCGTACGAGTCGGCCCTCGGCCCGGACCACCCGCACACACTGGTGTGCGTGAACAACCTGTCGGCCATCTACCGGGCGGCGGACCAGCCGTCCATGGCGCGCCGGCTGGCGTTGCGGGCCGCCGAGGGCTTCGGCGCGACCCTCGGGCCGGATCACCCGTACACGCTGGCGGCCGGCACGAACCTCGCGGTCTGCCTGCTCGAGTCCGGTGAGGTGGCCGCGTCCCGGGTGATGTTCGAGGATCTGGTGGCCCGGCTGACCGCCTCGCGCGGCCCGGACCACCCGGACACCATCCGGTGCCTGGCCAACCTGGAACTCGCCGACCGGGCCTCCGGCATCGCCGACGCCCACCAGGCGATCGACCGGCTGGCCACCGTGATCGGGCCGGACCATCCGAGCGTGACCACCCTGCGCAAGGGCTCCGCCGCGCACCGGACGCTGGACCCGCACCCGTACTGACCGACCTCCGGCCCGCCCTGCGTCGGGCGGGCCGGCACGGCCCCGGCGGGCCGGGGGCGGTCAGATCGGCTCGGCGGTGGCCACCGGAGCCGACTCGGTGAGCCAGTTGAGGATGTCGGGCAGGATCACCACGGCGTCGAAGTGCGCCTTGCCGGGCTGCACCTCGATGGTCGCGCCGGGGATCTGCCGGGCCAGCCACTGGGTGTGCCGGACCGGGGAGAAGTAGTCGTCCGCGCCGTGCCAGAGCAGCACCGGCAGCCCGATGGTGGAGACCGGGAAGTTCCACGGCCGGCGGAAGGCCAGCACGTCGTCGATCCAGCCGTACGGGCCCTGCCGCAGCGCCTCGGCGTGGGTGCGTTGCAACTGCCGGCGGATCGCCGCGTTGGCGATCACCGGACGGTCCGCGTCGGCCAGGTCCGCGTCGAGCTGGTCGAGCAGCATCGGCCCGTCGGGGTTCCGGGTCATCGCCTCCACCCGGGAGATCAGGCTGTCCACCAGCTCCTGCGGGCGGGTGTCCGCGGTGGTGTACTCGTCGACGTTCGACGGCGCCATGCCCTCGTACCAGTCCAGGCCCGGCGCGTCGGCGGGGGCGAGGCCGACCAGCACGGCGGCCCGGGTCACCCGGTCCGGCAGCAGGGCCGCGCAGGCCAGCGCGTGCGGGCCGCCGCCCGACCGGCCGACCACGGCGAACCGGTCGATACCCAGCGCGTTGGCGATGGCGGCGGTGTCGGCGGCCGCGTCGGCGACCGTGCGGCCGGGGTGCCGGTCCGAGCCGCCGTAGCCCGGCCGGTCGTAACAGATCAACCGAACGCCGAGCCGGTAGAGGACGACCCCACGGGGCTTGGGGCCGCTGCGGCTGCCCGGTGTGCCGTGCATGAGGAAGACGGCCGGGCCGTCCGACGCTCCGGTGATCTCGACCGCCAGACGCCTGCCGTCCGGTGTCGTCACCACCTGATGGGCGGCCTGCTTCAGCGTCACCGTCGCGCCCTCCCGCGAGTCTGGCGTGTGCTTGCCCCGGGGAGAGCCGTGCGGCCCACCGCAACGCCCATCGGTAGCGTAATGGTTCGGAAGGCCACAACCTCCTCCGGGACACGGTCGCCCAATGTGCAGCGTACCGCCCGTCGGGACTTCGCCATAAGGGCCCGGGGAATCGCCGTGGTCGGGTTCCGCACTACGGGCACTACGCTGGGCGGGTTGACGGAAGGGGCGGGAATACCGGTGGCAAGGACCTACAACGTCGTCACGTACGGCTGCCAGATGAACGTGCACGACTCCGAGCGGATCTCCGGTCTGCTGGAGGACGCCGGGTACGTCCGGGCGGCCACCGCGGAGGACTCCGACATCGTCGTGTTCAACACCTGCGCGGTACGCGAGAACGCGGACAACCGGCTGTACGGGAACCTGGGCCACCTGCGGCCGGCGAAGACCAGGCGGCCGGACATGCAGATCGCGGTGGGCGGTTGCCTGGCGCAGAAGGACCGGGGCGAGATCGTCAAACGGGCGCCCTGGGTCGATGTCGTTTTCGGCACCCACAACATCGGCTCGCTGCCGGTGCTGCTGGAGCGGGCCCGGCACAACGCGCGGGCCGAGGTGGAGATCCTGGAGTCGCTGGAGGTCTTCCCGTCCACGCTGCCGACCCGCCGCGAGTCCACGTACGCGGGTTGGGTGTCGATCTCGGTCGGCTGCAACAACACCTGCACCTTCTGCATCGTGCCCTCGCTGCGGGGTCGCGAGCAGGACCGCCGGCCCGGTGACATCCTGGCCGAGGTCCGAGCGCTGGTCGCCGAGGGCGTGTTGGAGATCACTCTGCTCGGCCAGAACGTCAACTCGTACGGGGTGGCCTTCGGCGATGCCGGCGAACCGAGCGGCAACCGCCGGGGCGGCCGGTCCGCCTTCGCCGAGTTGCTGCGTGCCTGCGGCGAGGTGGACGGGCTGGAACGGGTCCGGTTCACCAGTCCGCACCCGCGGGACTTCACCGACGACGTGATCGCGGCGATGGCCGAGACGCCGAACGTGTGCCACTCGCTGCACATGCCGTTGCAGTCGGGCTCCGACGACGTGCTGCGGGCGATGCGCCGGTCGTACCGCTCCGACAGGTACCTGGGGATCATCGAGAAGGTCCGGGCGGCGATGCCCGACGCGGCGATCACCACCGACATCATCGTCGGCTTCCCCGGCGAGACCGAGGCGGATTTCGAGCGCACCCTGGACGTCGTCCGGGCCGCCCGGTTCGCCTCGGCGTTCACCTTCCAGTACTCGAAACGACCGGGTACCCCCGCCGCGACCATGCCCGACCAACTGCCCAAGCAGGTGGTGCAGGAGCGGTACGAGCGGCTGCTGGCCTGCGTCGAGGAGATCACCTGGGCGGAGAACCGCAAGCTGGTCGGACAGACCGTCGAGGTGCTGGTCGCGGTCGGCGAGGGTCGCAAGGACGACCGGACCGGGCGGCTGTCCGGGCGGGCCCGGGACGGTCGGCTGGTGCATTTCGCCGCGGGTGACCTGGCCGGGCAGATCCGGCCCGGCGACATCGTGCACACGGAGATCACCTACGCGGCTCCGCACCACCTGAACGCCGACGGAACGCCTGTCGCGCACCGCCGGACCCGGGCCGGAGACGCCGCCGAGGCCGGGCGGAACCCGCGTACCAAGGGGGTGGCACTCGGACTGCCCACGGTCGGCGTCCCGCCGGCGGCCCTGGCCCCCGCACCCCCCGGCACCAGCGCCTGCCACCAGTGAAAGGAAGGGCCCCTTCCTATGCAAAAAGCGATAAGAAGGGGCCCTTCCTTTCAGGTCAGCAGGCGGTGCCGGAGAGCTTCACCGAGCCCGGTGCGCTGGCGGTGCCGTTGGCGGTGAAGCCGACGGTGACCGACGCGCCGGCCGCGAGCGACGGCGCGTAGGTCGGCGCCGCCGCCGTCACGGTCGTTCCGGACTGGGTGACGGTGGCGTTCCAGCCGTTGACCAGGGTCACCCCGGAGGGCCAGGTCCAGGTGACAGACCACGGGTTGACCGCGGAGCTACCCGAGTTCTTCACGGTCAGCTCGCCCTGGAACCCGCCCTGCCAGGCGTTGACCTGCTTGTAGCTGGCGGTGCAGCCGCCGGTCGGACCACCCGTGGGACCGCCGGTCGGGCCGCCCGTCGGACCTCCGGTGGGGCCACCCGTCGGGCCGCCGGTGGGGCCGCCGGTGGGGCCACCCGTCGGGCCGCTCGTCGGTCCGCCGCCGGCCGGCGGGATCAGGTACGGCTGCAGAACGGACTGCTTGTTCTGGTCCACCGTGATCCAGTCGTCCTTCAGGATGCCGCCGGTGTCACCCGAGTCGGGGTTCCAGGACCAGTAGGTGAAGGACATCCCGTTCACGCCGCTGCCGGTGTAGGCCAGCAGGTTCTGCAACCACACCTTGTCCTTCGGGTCCTGCAGGGTGCTGCCGAACTCACCCATCATGATCGGGGCGATGTTCTGCTTGTAGAGGTAGCCCCAGTACTTGTCCCAGATCGCCGGCATGTTCGCCGGGAACGACGGGTCGTCGAACCACTTCTGGTGGTAGACCGACAACGCGTACTCGTGGGGCGAGTAGACCAGCCGGTTCGCCACGTTCAGCCGGACGGGGTACTGGCCGGCCTTGGACAGGTTGCCGCCCCACCAGCCGCAGTCCTCGTCGTTGCTCGGGTCGTTGTCCCAGACGTTGGACTCGCCGCCGCTCGGGCAGCTCACGCCCTCGACGAAGATCAGCCAGTTCGGCTGGACCGACAGGATGGCGTTGCCGGCCCGCTCGGCGGCCAGCCGCCAGTCCCGGGTCTGGTCCCCGCAGCCCCAGCACGAGCCGGTGGCGGCCGGGTTGGTGCCCGAGGCGTGCGGCTCGTTGTGCAGGTCCGCGCCGATCACCGTGGTGTTGCCGGCGTAGTGCTGGGCCAGCATCTTCCAGTCGGCGATCCAGGTGCTCTCCGGTACGCCGGAGGTGTACCAGAGCGCGGTCTGGCCGGCCGACGTCGGCCGGTGCCGGTCCAGGATGATCCGCATCCCCTTCTGGCCCGCGTAGCCCACGACCTTGTCGAGGATCTGCATCGGGCTGAGCCCGATCAGGTCCGGGTTGACGAAGTCGTTGATGCTGGTGGCCTGCGCACCCGGCTTGAGCGCGTCGTCGGAGAAGGGCACCCGGATCGTGTTGTAGCCCAGCTGCGCCATCTGGTCGAGCTGACCCCGCCAGGTGTTGCTGGACCACAGGCCGTGGAAGGTCCTGTTGTCGGTCTCCATGCCGAACCAGTTGAGGCCGGTCAGCCGTACGGTGGCACCGGTGCTGTCGACGATCTTGTTGCCGCTGGTGTGCAGGTATCCGGTGCCGGTGCCGACGGTGGCGGCGACGGCCGGTCCGGCCGCCGGTGCGACGATCGCGGCGAGCGCGCCGCCGGTGGCGGCCAGCGCCGCGGCGAGCAGGCCGGCGAGCATCGCCGACCGATGGTTGCGGGACATTGCCTCGAACTCCGTTTCAGGGATGCGATGCCCGGACCGAGCTTGAATCGGCGATCACCCACGTACGGAACGCCGCGACGGGGTGCCCTGTGATCTGATCCCCGGTTCGCGTGCTGTTCCGCTGCCCCTGCTCCGGGCCCCATTCTGATCGCCGTCGATGCCGGCGTCAACGGTTGCGTCCGGCGTGCCGCCCCGGCGCGGGGCGTCGGCGGTCGGAATCCGCCGGGCCGCGGCGACCAGATGGCGCAGCAGCGCGGCGGTGGCCGGCGGATCCGGTGGGGCACCGAGGACCGCGGCGCTCACCGCTCGGTCCCCGCCGGGCAGCCGGGCGGCACGCACCGCCGGATTGTGATGCGCCGCCAGGGCCAGCGCGGGCAGCGTGGTCACCCCGAGGCCCGCCGCCACCAGCGCCTGCACGGCCACGTAGTCGTCGGTGGTGAACGCCACGGCCGGGGTGAAGCCGGCCGATGCGCACTGCCGGACGAGGTGTTCCCGGCAGCGCTCGCAACCGGCGATCCACCGGTCTCCGGCGTGGTCGGCGAGCCGGGGCGGTTCCGTACCGCTCTCGCGGGTGACCAGGTACAGCGGCTCGATCAGCAACTCCGTCCGGCGCACGTCGGCCATGTCAGGCGGTGAACCGGGGTAGGTGAAGGTGAGCGCCACGTCCACCTCGCCGGCGCGCAGCGCGCGTACCGCGTCCGGCGGCTCGGCCTCGACGAAGGTCAGCTCCACCTCGGGGTGCTCGGCGGCGAAGGTCGCCGCGGCGGCCGGGACGAAGGTGCCCAGCGCCGAGGGGAACGCGGCCAGCCGGACCCGGCCGGCGCGCAGCCCGGCGTGCGCGGCCAGCTCCGCCGCGGCGGCGTCGAGGCGACCCAGGATCTCCTCGGCCCGTTCGGCCAGCAGCGCGCCGGCGGGGGTCAGCCGGACACCCCGCCCCACCCGTTGGAGCAGCGGGACGCCGGTCTCCGCCTCCAACCGGGCCAGGTGGTGGCTCACCGAGGGTTGGGCGTAGCGCAGCTCCCGGGCCGCCGCCGTGACCGACCCGAGCCGGGCGACCGTGGCCAGTACCCGCAACCGGGTCACGTCGAGCATCCAGCCAATATATAGACGGCGTCTATGATCGACGACGAACATTGGCATTGGACCGATGGGTTCTTTCCGACCAGCATCATCGGCATGGAGTCCGTCACCTTCGCCGACGTGCTGCGGGCACGTCGGCTGCTCGCGCCGCAACTGCCGCCGACGCCGATGTGGAGCTACCCGGCGCTCAACGCCGTGACCGGCGCCACCGTCCACGTCAAGCACGAGAACGTCCAGCCGGTCGGGGCGTTCAAGGTACGGGGTGGGCTGAACCTGCTCGCCGGGCTGACCGACGCGGACCGGGCGCGGGGCGTGGTGAGCTACTCGACCGGCAACCACGCACAGTCGCTCGCGTACGCCAGCTCCGTGTACCAGGCCCGGTGCCAGCTGGTGATGCCGGCCGGGGCGAACCCGGCGAAGGTCCGGGCCGCCCGCGCCCTGGGCGCCGAGGTCGTCCTGCACGGCGCCGACCTCGCCGACGCGCGGGGTGAGGCCGAACGGCTGGCCCGGACCGGGGGATCGTTGCTGGTGAGCCCCGGGGGGAGCCCGGCGCTGATCGCCGGGGTCGGTACCGCGTACCTGGAGATCATCGAAGCGGTGCCGGACCTGGACGCCGTCATCGTGCCGGTGGGCAGCGGCACGGGCGCCGCGGCGGCCTGCCTGGTGATCGGAGCGACCAATCCGGACTGCCGGGTCATCGCCGTGCAGTCGGCCGCGTCACCGGCCGCGCACGACTCCTGGCGGTTGGGTCGGTGCGTGGACCGACCCGACCAGACCCGGGTCGAGGGCCTGGCCACCGGGTCCGGTTTCGAACTGCCGCAACGGCTGATGCGGACCGGGCTGGCCGACTTCCGGCTGGTCACGGACGAGGCGATCACGACGGCCCAGCGGCTGTACGCCAGCCACGCGCACACCCTCGCCGAGGGCGCCGGCGCCGCGTCGCTGGCGGCGCTGCTCGACCTGCGGACCGAGCTGGCCGGGCGCACGGTCGCACTCGTCTGCACGGGTGGGAACGCGAACCCGGCCGAGCTCGCGGCGCTCGGCCGGGCCGAGAACGCCGGCTGACAGGTACCAGCCGGTGCACGGGGGGCCGCCGGCGCGTCTCGCCCGCCCGGGCGGCGCGTCGGCGGCGCACCCGGCGACACCATCGGGCTGGGCGGGCTGGGCTCAGCAGATCGGAAGGCGCGGCCGGCGACAGGACCCGGCGGGAGCAGCGCCCTCCTACCGCCGAGCCCTACCGCCGCCGGCGCTCAGCTGCTCTGTTCGGCCAGCCGGAGGAACTGCCGCTTCGACTCCAGGGCGCGCTCCGCCTCGCGGATCCGCTTGGCGTCCCCGGCCGTCTGAGCCCGGGCCAGCCGCTGCTCGGCCTCGGCCACCTGGTCGCGCATCTGCGCCAGCAGCGGGTTGGCCGACGGCTCGGTACGGCGCCAGGCCGAGTCCATGGCCTGACGTACCTTGTCGTCCACCGCCCGCAGCCGGCGGTCCAGGCCGGCGGCTGCCTCCCGCGGTACGCGCCCCGCCTCGTGCCACTGACCCTGGATCTCCCGCAGCCGGTTCTGCGCGCCGCGCGGGTCGGCCTCGACGTCCAGCGCCTCGGCCTCGGCCAGCAGCGCCTGCTTGCGGTCCAGGTTCGCGCGCTGCTCGCTGTCCCGGGCCGAGAAGACCTCACTGCGTCGGCTGAAGAACGCGTCCTGGGCACCCCGGAACCGATCCCACAGCCGCTGCTCGGCCTCCTTCGAGGCGCGCGGCGCGGCCTTCCACTGCACCATCAGGTCCTTGAGCTGGCCGGCGGCCGGACCCCAGTCGGTCGACTCGGCCAGCGCCTCGGCCTGGGCGACGAGGTCCTCCTTGACCGTCTGCGCCTGCTTGCGCTGGGCGTCCAGGCTGGCGAAGTGCGCGCCCCGCCTGCGGGTGAAGCCGTCGCGGGCGGCGGCGAACCGCTTCCACAACTCGCCGTCGGTCTTCTTGTCGACCCCGCGGATGGTCTTCCACTCGTCGAGGATCTCCTTGAGCCGGTCACCGGCGGTCTTCCAGCCGGTCGACTCGGCGGCCAGCTTCTCGGCCTCCTCCACCAGCGCCGTCTTGCGGGCCAGGGCCTCCGCTCGCGCCGCGTCCTTGGCGGCCCGGGCCTCGCCGGCCTTCTCCTCGGCCAGCGTGCCCAGCTTGTCCAGCCGGGCGGCCAGCGTGTCGATGTCGCCCACCACGTGCGCCTCGTCCAGCGTGGTGCGGATCCGGCGGAACGTGGACAGGGAGTGGGCCGGATCGGCGGCCCCCGAGTTCAGCCGGGCCTCGGTCAGATCGACCTCGGTGACCAGGTCGGCGAACCGGCGGGCGAAGTGCGCGAGCCCTTCCTCAGGCGAGCCCGCCTGCCAGGATCCGACCACCCGTTCCCCGTCGGTCGTCTTGACGTAGACGGTGCCGTCCGCGTCCACCCGTCCGAAGGCAGTCCAGTCAGTCATGTGCCCATCCTCGTTCTCCCGGAGCCGCCGCCCACCGGCGGGGCGCCGCCACAGCGCAGCCTTGTTGCACGGAAGTTTCCACCCGGCATTGTCACAGGTGTCACCCCGTTCCCGTCGAGCGCCTGTCGCCGACCGTGACCATATGGTGTCCTACGTCCGTTCGGGCGCACTGGACGCGCCACCGAACGCCCAGCCGAAGGCGATTTCCGCCAAGCTATTTCGTGACGATGGCGATGGTTGTACCCGATGGACGGAATTAGCGGCATGAATACCTGAAATCGACGTTGTCGGGCCGTGGTGTCCACCGGACCGGGTTTCGCGGCCGGGCCGGTGGCCGACCGACGAGCGCCCGATACGGTATGGGCGTGTCCCTGGTCGCCGCCGCGGTCTGTCCCCATCCGCCCATGATCGTGCCGGAACTGGCCGGCTCGGCCGCGACCGAGTTGGCCGGGCTGCGCGCCGCGTGCGACGCCACGCTCCGCCGGCTGCTGGACTCCGGTGCCCGGCGGCTCGTGGTGGTGGGCTCCGCCGACCGCACCGCCGAGCTTCCACCGCCGTACCGTGGCTCGTTCGCCCCCTGGGGGCTGGCGGTGCCGGTCGCCTGGGGGACCTCGCCGGCCGACACCGACCCGGCCGTCGCCGAACCGACCACCGCGCCGGCCGTCGCTGAACCGACCACCGCGCCGGCCGTCGCTGCCCCAACCGCCGCCGACCCGAGCGCCGCCGAACCGAGCGCTGCCGAACCGAGCGTCGCCGTCGAGTTGCCGCTGAGCCTGCTGGTCGGCGCCTGGTTGCTGGCCCGGACCGGGACCGATGATCCCCCGCCGACCAGGATGGTGGGGGTCGGGCGGGACGAACCGGCCGAGCGCTGCGCCGCGCTCGGTGCCCGGCTCGGCGGGGCCGAGCCGTGGGCGCTGCTGGCGCTGGGTGACGGCTCAGCGTGTCGGGACGAGCGGGCACCCGGATACCACGATCCCCGGTCGGTCGGGTACGACGACGGGGTGGCCGCGGCCCTGTCCGGCGCGGACGCCCGCGCGCTGCTCGACCTCGACCCCGAGTTGTCGGCCCGGCTCCAGGTGGCCGGCCGGACCCCCTGGCAGGTGCTCGCCGGGGCGGTACGGGCCACCGGTGGTGGCTGGCGGGGCGAACTCACCAGCTACACCGCCCCGTACGGGGTGTCCTACTTCGTGGCCAACTGGGAGCCGGCGTGACCAGACCGGTGATCGCCGTCGTCGGGCCCACCGCCGCCGGGAAGTCCGCGCTCAGCATCGAACTGGCCCATGCGCTCGGCGGGGAGGTGGTGAACGCCGACTCGATGCAGCTCTACCGGGGGATGGACATCGGCACCGCCAAGTTGACCACTACCGAGCGGGACGGTGTGCCGCACCATCTTCTGGACATCTGGGACGTCACCGAGCCGGCCAGCGTCGCGGCGTACCAGCGGTTGGCGCGGGCGGCGGTGGACGACATCCGCAACCGGGGTCGGGTGCCGCTGCTGGTCGGCGGCTCCGGCCTGTACGTCCGCGCCGTGCTGGAGGAATTCGACTTTCCCGGCACCGATCCCGTGCTGCGCGAACGGCTGGAACGCGAACTGGCCGAGGTCGGACCGGCGCCGCTGTACGAGCGGCTGCGTACGGCGGATCCGACGGCCGCCGCCGGCATTCTCCCGGGAAACGGCCGGCGGATCGTCCGGGCGCTGGAGGTGATCGAGCTGACCGGCGGTCCGTTCCGCTCGGTGCTGCCCGAGCCGCGCCCGTGCTATCCGGCGGTCCAGTTCGGGGTGGACCTGGACACGGCCGTGCTGGACGAGCGGATCGCGTCGCGGGTCGACCGGATGTGGCAGCAGGGACTGGTCGACGAGGTGCGCCGGCTGGCCGAGCGGGGCCTGCGGTCCGGACGTACCGCCAGCCGGGCGCTGGGTTACCAGCAGGTGCTCCGGGCGCTCGACGGTGAACTGTCGCTGGAGGAGGCCCGGGTCGAAACCGTCCGGGCCACCCGGCGGTTCGTCCGCCGGCAGCGCTCCTGGTTCCGGCGGGATTCCCGGATCCACTGGCTCGACGCGGGCCGACCCGATCTCGTCCGGGCCGCCCTCTCGGTGGTCGCGGCGCCGTCCGAGTGAGACGGGCGGCCCGGCATCACCCCGGGCGGGTGAGCGCCGTCGTCTGGCTGTGGGGCGGCATCACCCCGGGCGGGTGAGCGCCGTCGTCTGGCTGTGGGGCGGGGTCACCCCGGGCGGGTGAGCGGCGTCTCCCGGCTGAGGCGGCTGGTCGGGGTTGCGGTCCGGGTCACCCGCTCCGCGCCGACCGGCTGCGCGACAATGGGCGCGTGGAGTTCACCAAGGGCCATGGCACCGGTAACGACTTCGTGATCCTGCCGGATCCGGACGGTTCCCTCACCCTGACGCCTGGCCTGGTCGCCGGCCTCTGCGACCGCCGCCGCGGGCTGGGCGCCGACGGGGTGCTCCGGGTGGTGCGCTCGGCGAAGCATCCCGAGGCGGTGTCCCTGGCGGCCGAGGCCGAGTGGTTCATGGACTACTGGAACGCCGACGGTTCGGTTGCCGAGATGTGCGGCAACGGTGCCCGGGTCTTCGTCCGGTACCTGCTGGCCACCGGGCTGGTCACCGCCGGTACCGCCGGCGCGGCGCTGCCGGTGGCGACCCGGGCCGGCGTGGTGCGCGCGCGGGTCGACCGGGACACCATCTCCGTCGAGATGCGGCGTCCCCGGTTGTACGACGGGTCCACCGCGACGCTCGACGGTCGGGCGTTCCCCGGCGTCGCCGTCGATGTCGGAAACCCGCACCTGGTCTGCGCGCTGCCGGCGGGCGTCGAGCTGACCGGGCTGGATCTGACCCGGGCCCCGGGGTTCGACACCACACTCTTCCCGGCCGGCGTCAACGTCGAGTTCGTCGAGCCGGTCGGCACTGCCGAGCCGGTCGGCACCGCCGGCACCGCCGAGCTGGTCGGCGCTGCCAGCCTCGCCGGGCGGGTCGGCTCCACCGACTCCGCCGGAGCGGCCGGTCCCACCGCGGAGGAAACCGCCGCCCCGGCGTCCGGGCGGGCCGACGGGCACGTGCGGATGCGGGTCTACGAGCGCGGCTCGGCGGAGACGCTGTCCTGCGGCACCGGTGCCTGCGCGGTGGCCGCGGTGGCGCTCCGGGAAGCCGGCCGGGACACCGGCACCGTGGTGGTGGACGTGCCCGGCGGCCGGGTGTCCGTCACCGTCGACGCTACCTCGTGCTGGCTGTCCGGTCCGGCCGTGCTGGTCGCCACCGGTGACGTCGACCCCACCACGCTCGCCACCACCTGACCCGGCCGTACCAGGCGTCAGTGTGACAGTGGCTCGGTGGCGGTGTCCCGGGCGGCGATGTGTGGCAGGTCGGCCGGGCCGGGATCGGCCGCCGGCGGGGGAGCGGGCGTCTGGGCGGCGGCCCGCACCGCCGCCGCGACGGCCGGCGCCACCCGCGCGTCGAAGACGCTCGGCACGATCACGGTCGGGTTGATTCGGTCCTCGCCCACCACGTCGGCGATCGCCCGGGCCGCCGCGAGGGCCATCTCGTCGGTGAACTCCTCGGCGTGCGCGTCCAGCATGCCGCGGAACACGCCCGGGAAGGCGAGCACGTTGTTGATCTGGTTCGGTTGGTCCGACCGCCCGGTCGCGACCACGGCCGCGTGCTGGCGGGCCTCTCTCGGGTCCACCTCCGGGTCGGGGTTGGCCAGCGCGAAGACGATGGCGTCCTTGGCCATGGTGGCGATGTCCTCGCCGGTGAGCAGGTTCGGCGCGCTGACCCCGATGAACACGTCGGCGCCGCGCACGGCCCCGGCCAGGCCACCGGAGTACCCGTCGCGGTTGGTGTGCTCGGCGAGCCACTGCCAGGCCGGGTTCAGGTCGGGCAGCCCACGGTGCAGCGCGCCCTGCCGGTCGTACGCGATGATGTCGCCGACGCCCTCGCGGAGCAGCAGTTTCATGATGGCGGTGCCGGCGGCACCGGCGCCGGAGACCACGACCCGGACGTCCGCGAGCCGCTTGTCCACCACCCGCAGCGCGTTGGTCAGCGCGGCCAGTACGCAGATCGCGGTGCCGTGCTGGTCGTCGTGGAACACCGGGATGTCCAGCGCCTCGCGCAGCCGCGCCTCGATCTCGAAGCAGCGGGGAGCGGCGATGTCCTCCAGGTTGATGCCCCCGTACGCCGGGGCGATGGCCCGGACGATCGAGATGATCTCCTCGGTGTCCTGCGTGTCCAACACCACCGGCCAGGCGTCCACCCCGCCGAACCGCTTGAACAGCGCGGCCTTGCCCTCCATCACCGGCAGGGCGGCGGCCGGACCGATGTTGCCCAGGCCCAGCACGGCGGAGCCGTCGGTGACCACGGCCACCGTGTTGCGCTTGATGGTGAGTCGTCGGGCATCCGCCGGGTTCTCCGCGATCGCCAGGCAGACCCGGGCCACCCCCGGCGTGTACGCCCGGGACAACTCGTCCCGGTTCCGCAGGGCGACCTTCGGGGTGACCTCGATCTTGCCGCCCAGGTGCAGCAGGAACGTCCGGTCGGAGACCTTCCGTACGTCGACCCCGTCCAGTTCGCGAAGCGCCGCCACCACCTGGTCGGCGTGGCTGGCGTCGGCGGTGTCGCAGGTCAGGTCCACCAGCACCGAGGTGGGGTCGGAGTCGACCACGTCCAGGGCGGTCACGATGGCGCCGGCCATCCCCACCTGTGTGGTCAGCCGCCCGATGGCCGATGCGTCGGCCGGAACGCTGATCCGGACAGTGATCGAGAATCCGGCACTCGGCATTCGGCTGATCGCCACGAGATCCCTCCGTCGTCGATTCCGGCGGTCGACGGCGACCGCCGCCTCGGCATTCTTCCGGTCCGCGCCGGAGCGCCCGCCGGTGGGGGTGGGACCGGAACCCGCCGGGTATAGCAGGTGCGTCCGGCCGATACGCGTGTCACGATTGAGCGGTCACAGCCCTTATCGACGGGAGACACGGTTTGCGAGACCAGGAGAGCTTCGTCCGGCTGGCGGACGAAGACCTCGACGCCACCACTGGCGAGTTGGAGTTGGAGGACCGCCAGGCGCTGCGCCGGGTGGCGGGCCTGTCCACCGAACTCACCGACGTCACCGAGGTCGAATACCGGCAACTTCGCCTGGAACGGGTGGTCCTGGTAGGTGTCTGGACCGAGGGCACCGTGACGGACGCCGAGAACTCCCTCACCGAGTTGGCGGCGCTCGCCGAGACCGCCGGATCGCAGGTCCTGGAGGGGCTGATCCAGCGGCGCAACCGGCCCGACCCGGCCACCTACGTCGGTCGGGGCAAGGTTGACGACCTGAGCGCGGTGGTGAGCAGCACCGGCGCCGACACGGTGATCTGCGACGGCGAGTTGTCCCCGTCCCAGCTGCGCAACCTCGAGCAGCGCACCAAGGTCAAGGTCGTCGACCGGACGGCCCTGATCCTGGACATCTTCGCCCAGCACGCCAAGAGCAAGGAGGGCAAGGCGCAGGTCGAGCTGGCCCAGCTCGAATACCTGCTGCCCCGGCTGCGCGGTTGGGGCGAGACGCTGTCCCGGCAGACCGGCGGTAGTGGTCGCGGTGGCGGCGCCGGCGGCGGCGTGGGCCTGCGCGGCCCGGGTGAGACCAAGCTGGAGACCGACCGGCGCCGGATCCGCACCCGGATCGCCCGGCTGCGACGTGAGATCAAGGGCATGCGGCTGGTCCGGCACACCAAGCGGGCCCGGCGGGCCCGCAACGCGGTCCCCGCGGTGGCGATCGCCGGCTACACCAACGCCGGCAAGTCCAGCCTGCTCAACCGGCTCACCGGTGCCGGCGTCCTGGTCGAGGACGCGCTGTTCGCCACCCTGGATCCGACCACCCGACGGGCTCGGACCGCGGACGGGCGGGTGTACACGCTCTCGGACACCGTCGGTTTCGTCCGGCATCTGCCGCACCAGATCGTCGAGGCGTTCCGCTCGACGCTGGAGGAGGTGGCCGAGGCGGACCTGGTGGTCCACGTCGTGGACGGCGCCCACCCGGATCCGGAGGAGCAGGTCCGGGCGGTACGCGAGGTGCTCAGTGAGGTCGGCGCCGACCGGCTGCCCGAACTGCTCGTGGTGAACAAGACCGACGCCGCCGACGAGGAGACCCTGCTGCGGCTCAAGCGGACCTGGCCGGACGCCGTGTTCGTGTCGGCCCGTGCCGGTCGTGGGATCGACGGGTTGCGCGCCACCATCGAGTCCCGGCTGCCCAGACCGGCCGTCGAGGTCCGGGCCGTCGTGCCGTACGACCGGGGAGACCTGGTCGCCCGGGTACACCGGGACGGTGAGGTGCTCAGCTCCGCACACACCGGGGACGGCACGGTGCTGCACGTACGGGTCACCCAGGCGCTCGCCGCGGAACTGGTCCCGTACCGCACCGGACCGGGCGGAACGGGCCGGCTCGCCGATGCGGGCCCCGGGCGGTCCGCTGATGCCGGGCCCGCCAGGGACGCCGACGCCGCCGTCGAGGGTGGGGATTCCGCCGTCGGTGGCGATGCCGAGCGGGACGCCGCTGGCGCCCGCCCTGCGTGAACGCCGCCGGCGTTTCCGGGGCGGTAACGAGGGCATGCGACACTGACCGGATGCGGCGTGCCCTCTCCTCGATCGCGGTTGCCCTCGGTGTCGTGGGCACGTCATGCCTGCTCGCTGGTCCGGCCTTCGCCGACGTGGGCGCGCGGCCAGGTGGTCCGGTGCTCGGTTCGGCCGACCACGGGGCCCGGACCGCCGCGCTGAGCCTGGACGACTACACCTACCTGATCGGTGCGGTCGGCGTGGTCGGGCTGCTGTTCGTCGGCGCGGGCGTGGTCGGGATCGTGATCGCCCGCCGTCGGGCGGCGGCCGAGGCGGGCCGTGCCGCCGGGTCAGCGGCGCGGAACCCGACGCAGGACGAGGGTCCGAGCACCGGCTGGGCCGCGCCGCCTGCCGTGGCGGACCCGGGCTGGGAACAACCCGCTGCGGGTCCCGGCGGCGGTCCCTACGGCGGCGAATCCGGTCAGCGACGCCCGCAGGGCGGGGTCTACGGCGGTGGCGGCGGCCGGGCCGGCGGTGGCGTGTACGGCGGTGGTCCCGGTGGCGGGCCGGCCCCGGCCGGTGGCCCCGGCCCGGCGCGGCCCCCCATGGGTCGGCCGATCCCGCCGGACCGCCCCGCTGGAGCACCCGGTTCCCGGCCGGGCGGCGGCCCCGCCGCCCGACCCGGCGGCGGCGTGTACGGCGGCGCGGGTGGTCAGCACGGCGGTGCGGGTGGTCAGCACGGCGCCAACGGCAGTCCGTACGGCGGTCGCGGTGGCACTCCGTACGGCGGCGGCGCCAACGGCTACGGCGGCGGTGGCCCCGGCGGCGGTGGTCCCGGTGGCGGTGGCGGGTACGGCGGGGGATATGGCGGCCCCGGTGGCGGATACGGCGGTGGCGGCGGATACCGCGACGGAACCGAGGAGCCGGGTCCTGACCGCCGGCGGCCCGGCCCCGACCAACCGCGCCGCGGCTACCCCCAGCCGCCCGCCGGCGGGTACGGCGACGAGGGATACGACGACTACCGCTGAGCCGACCCGCCGCCGCTGAGCGGCCCCGGTTACCGCGCCCGATTCCCGGGGCCGATCATCTGGGCCGGTCTCGTTCAGATCCGGCGCAGCACCGCGACGACCCGGCCCATGATCGTCGCGTCGTCACCGGGGATCGGGTCGAAGGCCGGATTCTGCGGCATCAACCAGACATGCCCGTCACGCCGCCGGTAGGTCTTCACGGTCGCCTCGCCGTCCAGCATGGCGGCCACGATCTCGCCGGCGTCGGCCGTGGGCTGCTGCCGGACCACCACCCAGTCGCCGTCACAGATCGCCGCGTCGATCATCGAGTTGCCCTTGACCTGGAGCATGAAGACCTCGCCCTCGCCGACCAGCTCGCGGGGCAGCGGGAAGACGTCCTCGACCGCCTGCTCGGCGAGGATCGGGCCACCGGCCGCGATCCGGCCCAGCATCGGAACGTACGCCGGCTTGGGACGCATGCCCCGGGTCGCCTCGTCGTCCACCAGATGGTCACTGGGCGGTCGGACGTCGACCGCGCGGGGCCGGTTGGGGTCGCGCCGCAGGAAGCCCTTGCGCTCCAGTTCCTTGAGCTGGTACGCCACGCTCGACGGCGAGACCAGGCCCACCGCCTCGCCGATCTCCCGGACGCTCGGCGGGTATCCGTAGCGCTCGACCCAGTTGCGGATGAACTCGAGGATCCGCCGCTGCCGGGCCGTCAGGTCGACGGTCGCGGGATCCGGGAACGTGCTGACGACCGGGGTGACCGCGCGCAGTCCCGGCTCGCCGGTGCGGGACCGCGAGGTGGCCCGACGTCGGGTCGCGGACCCGCCGGCGCTGGCGATCCCCTTCTGCGGGTGCTTCTGCCGGTTGGTGCCCTCGTCGGTCGACACGTCCGTCCTCCCTGGTCGACGGTGGTGTAACGGCTGGTGCGAGTGCCCGGATAGGCATGGTTCCACCCGGGTGCGGTGTTCCACCCGGTGCGATCACCGGTGGTTGGTGACGACGGTATCGGGGGGATCGGACAGTTTCAAACATCTGTACGACCTCCGCCCGGCGTGTCGCGGCGATTCTCCTCGACATCCGTACGCCTGTTCTGATACACCATCGTACGTCCGTACTATCGAACTGGCGTTCGATCTTGGAGGTCGCGGTGGGTGCGACGGGGTTGTCGGGGGCGTTCGGCACCGCGCGGCAGGCTGGCCGGGCCCCCTCCGGCGGGACGCGCGGGACCCATCTGCGACTGGTGCGGACCACGCCGGATGGCGCCGAGCCGTCGTCGACCCGCGAGTCCGTGGGCCGGTTGGCCCCGCCGCGCCGATCCGCGGTCGACCCGGGCCCGACCCGCCGACCCACCGGCGTTCCCGGCCCGGTCCGTCGGTCCGCCGGCTTTCCCGGTCCGACCCGTCGACGGGCGGGTGATCCCGGTGACCCGGACCGGGGATTCGTGGATCATCGCGACCGGCTTCCGGTTTCCATCGCGCCGATCGGTCCGACGCCCCAGCGGTTGGCCCGGCGGGGCCGGCCGGGGGCTGGGTCCCAGCCACCGCTCCGGCTGACCCGACGCGGCCGGATCGTGGTGGTCGTCACACTGCTGCTTCTGCTGACCGGGCTGGTGTCCCTGCTCGCCCCGGCCTCCCGCGCGGCGGACCCGGGGAGTGGTGCCCGGGCCGCCATGGTGGTCCGGCCCGGCGACACGCTGTGGTCGATCGCCGAGCAGCGGCTGCCCGGGCACGATCCGGGTGCCGCGATCGCGGAGATCCGCCGGCTCAACGGGTTGGACGGCTACACGATCTACGTGGGCCAACAGCTGATTCTGCCCGTCCGGAGCTGACCCGACCCGCCGGGGTCGGCCACTTCGCGGGCCCGGTGGTAACCCACCGCCGTCGCTTCCGGTTGGCAGGGTGACGGTGCGCCCACGGGGGCCTGTCGAACTTGACCACGGAGCCTGGTCGGCATACGGTCGACCCCTAGATGTAGTAGTGACAAGGGTGTAAGTCGTCCATAGGTTGGGGTTCGACTACGCACCGCTTCCCGGTATGCTCCGCGCTGCGACGGGCCTGTCCAGGTCCGCCGCAGGCTGTTTCGTGCCCGGGTGGCGGACTGCGTCGATTCCCGATCGCACGGTGGTCGACCGACCCGACGGAGACCGGCACGAAGGGAGAACGGCGATGCGGTGCCCGTACTGCCGGCACGCCGACTCACGGGTGGTGGACTCCCGGGAGGCCGACGACGGCCAACTGATCCGGCGGCGGCGCTCCTGCCCGGAGTGCGGCAAGCGGTTCACCACCGTCGAGGAGGCCGTGCTGGCCGTCGTGAAGCGCAGCGGGGTCACCGAGCCGTTCAGCCGGACGAAGATCATCGGCGGGGTGCGCAAGGCGTGCCAGGGCCGGCCGGTGGACGAGGACGCGATCGCCCTGCTCGCCCAGCGGGTTGAGGAGACGGTCCGCGCCAAGGGCGCGGCCGAGGTGCCCAGTCACGAGGTGGGCCTGGCGATCCTGGGGCCGCTGCGCGATCTGGACGAGGTCGCCTACCTGCGGTTCGCCAGCGTCTACCGGTCGTTCGACTCGTTGGCCGACTTCGAGCAGGAGATCGAGACGCTGCGGGCGGCGGCCCGGGACCGGCTCACCGCGCGGACCGACGGCGACCCCGCGACCGGCGCGGACGCGCGGACCGACGGCGCGGGGACCGATGGCGCGCGAACCGACGGGCCGCGGACACCTGCCGGCCGGACCTCGGGCCGGGCCGAGCTGAGGCAGCCGAACTTCAAGTAAGTGGACAACCGGACGCGTCGCGGTGGCGGCGCGCGTGAGGGGGCGGATGAGATGTCGGGGGAAGGCGTGACAGCAAGCAGCAAGGGCCGGGCCCGGGGGGCAACGGCGGCGGGGCTGACCGTGGGCCGGGTGTGGACCACCGAGGGCGTCCACCCGTATGACGAGGTGACCTGGGAACGCCGGGACGTCGTCATGACCAACTGGCGGGACGGCTCGATCAACTTCGAGCAGCGCGGGGTGGAGTTCCCCGATTCCTGGAGCGTCAACGCGGCCAACATCGTGACCACCAAGTACTTTCGGGGTGCCGTCGGCACCCCCGAGCGGGAGTGGTCGCTCAGGCAGCTCATCGACCGGGTGGTGAAGACGTACCGGGCGGCGGGGGAGAAGCACGGCTACTTCGCCACCTCGGGCGACGCCGAGATCTTCGAGCACGAACTCACCTGGATGCTGCTGCACCAGGTGTTCAGCTTCAACTCGCCGGTCTGGTTCAACGTCGGCACCAGCTCACCCCAACAGGTTTCAGCCTGCTTCATCCTGTCGGTCGACGACTCGATGGACTCGATTCTCGACTGGTACAAGGAGGAGGGGCTGATCTTCAAGGGTGGCTCCGGCTCCGGGGTCAACCTGTCCCGGATCCGCTCCTCGCGGGAGTTGCTCTCCAGCGGTGGCACCGCCTCCGGCCCGGTCAGCTTCATGCGCGGCGCCGACGCCTCGGCCGGGACCATCAAGTCCGGCGGCGCCACCCGGCGCGCGGCCAAGATGGTGATCCTGGACGTCGACCACCCGGACGTCGAGGAGTTCGTGGTCACGAAGGCGCGCGAGGAGAACAAGATCCGCGCGCTGCGGGACGCCGGGTTCGACATGGACCTCGGCGGATCGGACATCGTCAGCGTCCAGTACCAGAACGCCAACAACTCGGTCCGGGTCTCCGACGAGTTCATGCGGTCCGTCGAGGACGGCGGGACGTTCGACCTGCGGGGCCGGCTGGACGGCGCGGTGATCGACACCATCGACGCCAAGAAGCTGTTCCGGACCATCTCCCAGGCCGCCTGGGAGTGCGCCGACCCGGGCCTGCAGTACGACGACACGATCAACGACTGGCACACCTGCCCGGAGACCGGCCGGATCACCGCGTCCAACCCCTGCTCCGAGTACCTGCACCTGGACAACTCCTCGTGCAACCTCGCCTCGCTGAACCTGATGAAGTTCCTGCGCGCCGACGGCGGCTTCGAGGTGGAGAAGTTCGTCCGGTCGGTCGAGTTCGTGATCACCGCGATGGACATCTCGATCTGCTTCGCCGACTTCCCCACCGAGAAGATCGGCGAGACCACCCGGGCGTACCGCCAGCTCGGCATCGGGTACGCCAACCTGGGCGCCCTGCTGATGGCCTCCGGCCTGCCGTACGACTCGGAGCAGGGACGTTCGGTGGCAGCCGCGATCACCTCGTTGATGACCGGCACCGCGTACCGACGGTCCGCCGAGCTGGCCGGCGTGGTCGGCGCGTACGACGGTTACGCCCGCAACGCCGAACCACACAAGCGGGTGATGCGCAAGCACGCCGCGGCGAACGACCAGATCAAGCCGGCGGGGTCGGTGGCCACGACGATCGTCCGGGAGGCCACCCGGCAGTGGACCCAGGGCAACAAGATCGGCGAGAGGAACGGCTGGCGCAACTCGCAGGCCAGCGTGCTCGCGCCTACCGGCACCATCGGTTTGATGATGGACTGCGACACCACCGGTGTGGAGCCGGACCTGGCGCTGGTGAAGTTCAAGAAGCTGGTCGGCGGCGGTTCGATGCAGATCGTCAACCAGACGGTACCGCGGGCGCTGCGCAGCCTCGGCTACCCGGAGGAGCAGGTCGAGGCGATCGTCGAGCACATCGCCGACCACGGCCACGTGGTGGACGCCCCGGGGCTCAAGCCGGAGCACTACCCGGTCTTCGACTGCGCCATGGGCGAGCGGTCGATCGCCCCGATGGGACACGTCCGGATGATGGCCGCGGTCCAGCCGTTCATCTCGGGAGCCATCTCCAAGACGGTGAACATGCCGGAGGCGGCCACCGTCGAGGACGTCGAACGGATCTACTTCGAGGGCTGGAAGCTCGGCCTCAAGGCGTTGGCGATCTACCGGGACAACTGCAAGGTGGGCCAGCCGCTGTCCGTGGCGAAGCCCAACAAGGCGACGGAGACCGCCGCTGCAACCGTCGCCGCATCGGCCGCCGGTTCGGCGTCCGCCGAGGTGGAAAAGGTGGTCGAGAAGGTCATCGAGTACCGCCCGGTCCGCAAGCGGCTGCCCAAGAAGCGGCCGTCCGAGACGGTGTCGTTCTCGGTGGGCGGCGCCGAGGGCTACCTCACCGCGTCGTCGTACCCGGACGACGGCCTCGGCGAGGTCTTCCTGAAGATGTCGAAGCAGGGCTCGACGCTGGCCGGGGTGATGGACGCCTTCTCGGTGGCCATCTCGATCGGCCTCCAGTACGGGGTGCCGCTGGAGACGTACGTCAGCAAGTTCACCAACATGCGGTTCGAGCCGGCCGGGATGACCGACGACCCGGACGTCCGGATGGCCGCCTCGGTGATGGACTACATCTTCCGCCGGCTGGCGCTGGACTTCCTGCCCTACGAGACCCGCGCCGAGCTGGGCATCTTCACCGCCAAGGAGCGGGCCGCCCAGCTTCGCGCCGAGGCCGAAGCCGAGAGCGGGGTGGACCTGACCGCGATGGCCGCGTCCGCCCCGGTGGAGACGCACAGCGAGCCGGAAACCGTCACCGGCGCGGACGCGCGGGCGGTCACCGGCGACGCCGACGTGGCGGCGGCCAAGCCGGCGCCGTCGGTCGGTTCGTCCACCGAACTGCTCGAGGCGGTCATCGGCAAGGCCGCCGACGCGCCGCTCTGCTTCACCTGCGGTACGAAGATGCGCCCGGCCGGCAGCTGCTACGTCTGCGAGGGCTGCGGCTCGACCAGCGGCTGTAGCTGAGACCGTGAGCTGTTGCACCAGATGCGACCTGGCGGGAAGCACTAGATAGCCGAAAAGAAGGGCGGTCCCGGGTCATCCGGGGCCGCCCTTCGCTCACGCTGCGGGGGGACCCGGATGGCTGATGCCGAGACGAGCCCGCTGGACAGGCGGTGGCGCTGGGACAAGAGCGTCCCGCTTCGCTGGCTGCTGGTCGACGAGTACACCATGGGCGAGCCGGACGGTTCGATCGCGGCGTGTGCTGACATCGAGGGCCTGTTCACCGATTCGCCGTCCTCGGACGACGGGACGATGCTCCTCGGCTGCATGCCCCACCCGCCGCTGCGCCGGGCCTTGGACGCACTGGCCAAGGGCACAGGCAATCCGGGTGGCGCCATGCGTCGTCGCTCGATCGATGCTGCCATCTACAGCGTGGATCGGCACGGTGCGGTCACCCGGGTGACCGGCGCCCATCTCCGAGCGTCGGTGACCGGAGTCCGTCCCTCGGCGATTGGCCCTGACCTCGTCGATGTCGCCCTGGACGGCAGGGTTTCCACGCCGATGCCGGTCGCGGCGCGGCAGATTTGGGAGCTGTGGCACGTTGGCCGCCCGGCCCAGCCAGGACTCTGGGCAGGCTACGGTCGGGAACTCCGGCATCTCTGGTCCGCGGCGGCCTTGGCCCACCATCGGGCCGATGCCCCGGACAAGCCGGCTGGCAGCACCTACCAGCTCGACGGCCGCGACATAACCGACGTCGAAGGCTTCTACTGCGCCATCGGCGAGGCCGTCAACGGACCCGGCGGCTATTTCGGCTGGAACGGCGATGCGCTACACGACTGTGTGACGGGAGGGTGGGGCGCCGAGTGGCCGTTCCGCCTGGTCTGGCGTGACGCCGGGGTGGCGCGCTCCCATCTGACTGCAGCGGCCGGCCCTGGCGCCCTCGCCTCGCTCACCGGGTTCGACCAGATCCTCCACTGGCTCGCTGAAGATCAGATCGAGGTCGAGTTGCGGTGATCAAAAGCCGTGGCCGGGAGCCAGGGCTTCGGCTCGGCGCCGTCGGGTCGAAATTTCCTGGCCTCCAGCTCCGGCAGTTGGCTGTCGGCTGTGTCGGTCGGCTGGCACGAATCCCTGGCGTCGTTTCGCGGCAGGTGCGCGAAAAGTTTATTTCGCTGGAGGTGCTTCCGGATTCCTGAATCCTTGGTGACCGTGTCAGGTTGCGAGGTCTCCCGGTCGGCCGAGGTGCACGCCGCCGGTGTCGATTGTCCGTCCGACCCGGAGCCTCCGCGGCGGTACGCGCTCTCGGTCAGACCCGTGGGCCAGCGACAGCAACAGTGATCTGCGGGACGCGGTGCCGGTCAGCCCGGACTCACGGCACCGTCAGGTGGGGAGGGAACGATGTCCGTCCGACCATCGGAACGGCGATCCCGGAGTGCGTGGCTGCGACGGCAGGTGGCTGGGCTGGCGATCGTGCTTCTCGGCCTGACCGCCCAATCCGTCGTGCCGGGCGTCGCGGGTGCCGCTCCGGACGGTCGGCGGGCCGCCGTGAGCAGGGACCTGCTGACCGAGCTGACCACCAAGGGCCGGACGAGCTTCATCGTCTACCTCCGGGAACGGGCCAGCCTCAGCGGCGTGGCCACGCTGCGGAACCCGGACGACCGGGCCACCGAGGTGTACCGGCGGCTCACCGCGACCGCCCAACGGACCCAGGCCGGACTGCGGTCGCTGCTCGACGCGCGGCGGGCGCCGTACACGGCGTTCTGGATCGCCGACGCGCTGCGGGTGACCGGTGACAAGACCCTGGTCGACGCGATCGCCGCGCGCTCCGACGTGGAACGGATCGAGCCGGCCCGGACTTACCAACTGGTCGAGCCGAACCGCGGCAAGCCTGGCAGGGCGGGGTCGACCGGCAGGGCCGGCGTCCGCGCCGGAACGGACACCGCCGAGTGGGGGGCCTGACCAACATCGCGGCGCCCCGGGTGTGGAGCGAGTTCGGGGACCGCGGTGAGGGCATCGTGGTGGCCAGCGTCGACAGCGGGGTGCAGTACGACCACCCGGCCCTGGTCGGCAGGTACCGCGGCAACCACGGCGACGGGACCTTCGACCACAACTACAACTGGTACGACCCGACCGGGATCTGCCCGAGTGCCGCGCCCTGCGACAACGCGAAACGCGGCACGCGCACGATGGGCACGATGGTCGGCGACGACGGCGCCGGCAACCAGATAGGTGTCGCGCCCGGCGCGAAGTGGATCACAGCCAAGGGCTGCGAGAGCTACGACTGCTCGGGCACCTCCCTGATCGCGGCCGGGCAGTGGATCCTCGCCCCGACCGACCTGGACGGCCGGAATCCCCGGCCAGACCTGCACCCGGACATCGTGAACAACTCCTGGAGCGGTGAATCGAACGACCCGTGGTTCCATCAGATGGTCGACGCCTGGCGGGCCGCTGGAATCTTCCCGATGTTCGCCAATGGCGACACCGGCCCCGGGTGTGGCAGCGCGGAATCACCCGGGGACTATCCCGAGACGTACTCGACCGGCGCGTACGGAAGCGACAACGTCATCGCGCTCAACTCCGCCCGAGGCGCGTCCCGGGTGGACAACGGGTTGAAGCCGAACATCTCGGCGCCCGGCGTCGACATCCGGTCCAGCGTGCCGGGCAACCAGTACGACTCGTCCAGCGGCACCACCATGGCCGCGCCACACGTCTCCGGCACCGTCGCGCTGATCTGGTCGGCCGCCCCGAGCCTGCGCGGGGACGTCGCGGCCACCATGAGCCTGTTGGACCGGACCGCCACCGACGCGAACGACACCACCTGCGGTGGCACGGCGGACGACAACAACGTGTACGGCGAGGGCCGGCTCAACGCGTACCGGGCGGTCGAGGCCGCGCCGCGCGGCCTGGCCGGCCGGGTCACCGGCACGGTGACCAACGCCGCCGACGGGTCACCGATCGCGGGCGCCACGGTCAGCGCCGAGGGGCTCGCCAGCACCACCGGCGCCGACGGGCGGTACACGCTGGCGGTGCCGGCCGGCGACCGCGTCCTCACCGTCTCGGCGTACGGCTACTCCACTCGGACAGCCACCGTCACGGTGCCGGCGGGCGGCGCGGTCAACCACGACTTCGCCCTGGCCGCCCTGCCGCTGGTCACCGTCTCCGGCGGCGTCACCGACGGCTCCGGGCACGGCTGGCCGCTGTACGCGAAGATCGACGTCTCCGGCCGGCCCGGCGGCCCGGTCTTCACCAACCCGGTCGACGGCAGGTTCTCGTTCACCGTGCCGGGGAACGCCACGTACACGCTCAGTACCACGGTCCGGTATCCGGGCTACCGGACGGTGACCACCGGGGTGGCGGTCGGGACGGCCAACAAGCCGGTGCACATCGCCGTACCGGTCGACTCCTTCAGCTGCACGGCGGCCGGTTACTCGGGCAGCCTCGGCCAGCCGCTGCTGTCGGAGTCCTTCGACGGTACGGGCACGCCGGCCGGCTGGTCCGTGGTGGACCGGACCGGGGGCGGCGGGTGGCAGTTCGACGATCCGGGCGACCGGGGCAATCGCACCGGCGGCAGCGGCGGCTTCGCCATCGTGGACAGTGACGCTCTCGGCGGGCAGAACAGCCAGGACACCGACCTGCGTACCCCGCCGATCGACCTGGCCGGCACCACCAGCCCGCTGCTGCGTTTCAACAGCGACTGGCACGCGCTCGGCGACGGCGACGCAGCCAACGTGGACGTCTCCACCGACAACGGGTCCACCTGGACCAACGTCTGGCACCAGCTGGCCAGCCGGCGTGGGCCGCGTGTGGAGGAGGTGCCGCTGCCCTCGGCTGCCGGCGTCCTGGTGCGGTTCCGCTACACCGGCCACTGGGCCTATTACTGGGAGGTCGACAACGTCCAGGTCGTCAACCGCACCTGCGCGCCCACGCCCGGTGGCCTGGTGGTCGGCTTCACCACCGACCAGAACACCGGCACCCCGCTCAACGACGTGACGGTGTCCAGCGTGGACGCGCGGACCGACCGGGGCGTGTCGGCGGCCACGCCCGACGATCCGAACCTGCCGGACGGCTTCTACCGGCTGTTCTCCGGCCGGGTGGGCGCGCGCACGTTCACCGCCAGCAGACCGCTCCACCAGGATGCGGTCAGGTCCGTCACCGTGCCGGCCGACGGCACCAGGCGGGCCGACTTCGCGCTGCGGGCCGGCCGGCTGACGGTGACCCCGACCAGCATCGGGACACACCAGCCTTACGGCAGCACCCGGAACGTCACGCTGACCGTCACCAACACGGGCAGCGCGCCGACCCAGGTGCAACTGCGGGACCGGCCCGGCGGCTTCGGTCCGCTCGACCGACAGGGCGCGGGGCCGGCAGAACCGGTCAGCTCCGCGCGCTCGCACAACTCGACGGACGACACGTGGGTGCGGCTCGCCAGTCTGCCGGACGGGCTGACCGACAACGCCGCGGCCACGCTGGCCGGCAAGGTGTACTCGGTCGGCGGAGGCGCCTACGGCGGGGAGATCGGGAGTGATCTGGCCCGGAAGGCGTACGTCCACGATCCCGCCAAGGACGCCTGGACCACCCTGCCCGACCTGCCGACGGCCCGGTCGAAGCCGGTGGCCGCGGCCGTGAACGGCAGGCTCTACGTCCTCGGCGGTTGGGGCGGGAACGGCACCGCCGTGCCCACCGTGGACGTCTTCGACCCGGCGGCCGTGTCGTGGAGCACGGTGGCCGGCGCCACCAACCCGGCCCCACAGGGGGCGGCCGGCGGCGCGGTGCTGGACGGCAAGGTCTACCTGGTTGGTGGCTGCGCCGACGCCGACGCCGACAACAACGCCGTCTGCGCCGACTCGGCCTCGATGGTGGTGTTCGACCCGACGACCGGTACCTTCGGGACCGGGCCGGCCTACCCGCACCCGGTCGCCTGGCTGTCCTGCGGCGGTATCTCCGGCGGCCTCTACTGCGCGGGCGGGGCGGTCAACGGGTCCGCATACCGGGACACCTACCGCTACAACCCGATCGGAAAAGCCTGGGAACGGCTGCCGGACATGCCCATCGACATGTGGGGCTCGCAGTACTCGACGGCCAACGGGCTGCTCGTGCTGGCCGGTGGGCTGACCGACGACTCGATGCTGACGACCAGCCGGACCATCGCGTACGACCCGGCGGCCAGCGCCTGGCAGGTCCTGCCGAACGCGAAGTTCAGCCGGTGGCGTGGCGCCGGCGCCTGCGGGGGATACAAGATCGGTGGGTCGGAGGTCAGCGACGGTAGCCAGGAGGTCGAACGGCTGCCCGGCCTCGACCGGTGCCCCGATGAGGGCGATGTGCCATGGCTGTCGGCGACCCCGGTCTCCTTCACTCTGGCACCCCGGGCGTCCCGGACCGTGACGGTCACTCTGACCGCCACGGCGGCGGCCGGGGTGGCCCAGCCGGGCAGGTACACGGCCGGACTCGGTCTCCGCTCGGACAGCCCGTACCCGGTGGCGGACGTGCCGGTCACCATGCACGTCCAGCCACCCGCGAGCTGAGGCAAGGACGGCTGATCCCCGAAGCCGTCCGGAGCAGGATCGAGAGCCGGGTCGCGCAGACCCTCGACCCGGTCCCGTCAGGCGACAGCCGGGCCAGCGGCAGGTGATCCGGCAGGAGGCGACAAACAGCACCACGGCACCGGCTGAGATCATGAGGGCGTGACGACCGCCGAGTGGTACGCCGAGTTCGCCGCCCGGGAGGCGCGCGGGGTGTCGCCGACGTACGAGCGATTGTCGGCGGCGGTGTCCCGGGACGGTGAGCTGCTGACCCTGCTAGACACCCTCCCGCCGGCCAAGCGGCAGCCCAACCTGCTGTTCGGCGTCGTACGCCTGCTCGGCGGCCCGGTCGACGACCCGGCGGCCTTCCACGACCACGTCGTGACGAACTGGCCGTCGATCGCGACCGAGCTGCGGCACCGGGCCACCCAGACCAACGAGGCTGGCCGGTGCGCCGTGCTGCTGCCGGTGCTCGCCAGGCTGCCCCAGCCGCTCGCGCTGCTGGAGGTCGGCGCCTCCGCCGGGCTGTGCCTCTATCCCGACCGGTACGCCTACCGCTACGGCGACCACCCGCTCGACTCCCCGGAACCGGTGCTCGACCACACGCTCGGCGCCGGGGAGCCGGTGCTCGACTGCGCGCTGACCGGGGCGGCGCCGCCGGACCGCGTACCCGAGATCGTGTGGCGGGCCGGCCTCGACCTGAACCCGCTCGACGTGACCGACCCGACGGACGTCGCGTGGCTGGAAGCGCTTATCTGGCCCGAACACGCCCACCGCCGGGCCCGGCTGCGGGCGGCGGCCGCCGTGGCGGCGGCCGAGCCGCCGCTGCTGGTCCGCGGTGACCTGGTGGACGACCTGCCGGCGCTGGCCGCGCGGGCACCGGCCGGCGCGACGCTGGTGATCTTCCACACCAGCGTGCTCTACCAGGTGCCGGCGCCGCGCCGGGACGCCTTCGTCGACCTGGTACGCGAACTGCCGGCGCGATGGATCTCGATCGAGGCACCCGAGGTCCTGCGCCACGACGGGCTGCCGGAACCGCCGGGCGCCGCGCTGCACAACGTGCTCGCCCTGGACGGGCGGCCGCTGGCCTGGACCCGCGGTCACGGTCAGGCGATGACCTGGTTCGGTCCGCGGATCGAATAAGGTCTTTCCGCGAAGCTGGAAGATCGTTAATGTTCCTCCTGCGCTGAACGTGACGGCCTCCGTACGGGGAGTGCCGCACGGGGATTCGGGAGGCTCGGACTCGTGTCATCGCACCGACGTGGTTCTTCGCGGCTGCTCGCGATCGTCACCGCCGGACTGGCCGCGGCGCTGGTCGCGGCACCGGCATCCGCCGCACCGGCTTCGGTGGACGGGTCGCCGGCCCGTGCCGGCCAGGTCGTGCCGCTTCCGCCACCGCCGCCCGGGGTGTCCTCGACGGCGTACCCGGCGGACGGGACCGCGCACGGCGGACCGGGCGTGGCGGGCGACTTCACTTTCACCGCCGGCTCGCCAGAGGTGGTGAAGTACGTCTACGGGTGGGTCGGCTCTCCCACCCCGCTCAAGACCGTCACCGTGCCGGCCGGCTCGTCGTACACGGTGACGCTCACCCCGCCGAGGTACGGCCTCAACCGCCTGGAGGTCTACAGCCTCAACGCGATCAACCAGCGCAGCGGGACCACCAGCTACAGCTTCATCGTGGACTCACCGTCGGCGCCTGTCGCGCACTGGCCGCTCGACACGGTCGACGGGCACAACCTGGTCGACCAGATCAGCGGCGACTCCCTGACGGCTGACGGGACGCTCGGGTGGACCTACGACACCCGGCTGATCGGCGAGGCCACCGCCTCGTTCGCCGGCGCCACCCAACTCTCCGCCCCGGTGCCCACGGTGGACACCGGCGGCTCCTACAGCGTCGCGAGCTGGGTGCGGCTCACCGACGCCGACCCGAGCGACCCCGAGCCGGACCTGCCGACCCGGAACGAAACCGCCGTGGGCCTGTCCGGCGCCAGTCGGAGCGCCTTCCACCTCGGCTATCGGCTGGTCAACGGGCAACCCAGGTGGGCGTTCTCGCTGCCGGCCGCGGACACCGGATCGGCCACCACCTGGACGGTGGCGAGCGCCGCCACCACCCTGACCACGGCCGACATCGGCGTCTGGACCCACCTCGCCGGCTCGTACGACGCGGCCACCGGGGCCCTCGGGCTGTACGTCAATGGCGTGCTGGTCGGCAGCAAGAACCGCACCACCGCCGGGTGGTCCGCCACCGGACCGGTGACCATCGGCGCCGCCCGGGTCGCGGAGGCCGACGGTACCTCCCGACGCGGCCAGACCTGGATCGGCCAGCTGGGCGACGTACGGCTCTGGAACCGTGCGCTGACCCTGGATGACCTGTTGGGGACGGATGACAACCCGGACACCGGACAACCGGGAACGAGCGGCATCTTGGCGCCCGTCGTAGCCGCAGCCTGGGACTTCAACGGCGGCCTCTACTCGGGCTGCAGCTCGGTGCTGAGTGGCACCTACTGGGCGCAGACGTTGGACCTGACCGGCTGCATCGACCCGTACTCGGCCGAACAGAGCGCCGGGTTCACCCCCACCGGGCACGACGACAACGAGGCGCTCTGGCTGAACCACCCCACCGACGGCTACGGCACCGCCCCGGCCACTCCCGGCTACGCCGCCACCGCCGGGCCGATCGTGCCCACCGACCAGTCGGTGAGTGTCACCGCCTGGGTGCGCCCGGCCTCCGTCACCGGGCCCGAACAGGTGGTGCTGCGTACAGGCCCGGTCACGCTGTCCCGGGTCCCGGACGGGACCTGGCGGTTCGCGGTGTCGGCCGCCGACGGAACCACGGCGGTGGCCACCTCGGACGCGCCGGCCACAGCCGGCGCCTGGGTTCACCTGACCGGTGTCTTCGACACCGCCACCCACGAGGTCCGGCTGTACGTCGACGGTGCGCGCCAGTCGGCCACCGGTACGGGAGCCGTCGGGGCCGCGTCCACCTCTCCGCTGTACGTCGGTGCCGGCTCGCCCGACACCGGCCACTTCACGGGCGATCTCGATCAGCTCAAGGTCTATGCCGGCGCCCTGTCCGAGCGCGAGATGCGGCAGCTTTACGCCGATTGACGGTGACCTCCGGTAGTTCCCTCCCGGCGTCTTGTCCCCTTACTGGCGATGCGTCCTCGCAAACTGTGACGGCGCTTTACGTGAATCTGAAAGATCGTTTAATGTATCGCCGGCGCGTTCCGTGACGGTGTCCATACCGCTTGTGTTCATTGCTGGGTTCGGGGGGTCGTGGGTGATGGGCTTCAACATGCGACGGCTGGGTGTCGGCGCGATGGCGATAATCACCGGCATCGCTGGTCTGGGCGCACTGGCCGGTGGGCCTGCGGCCAGCGCGGAGCCCGGATCGACCTCGGCCAGTTCCGTCGACTGTGGAAAGACGGAGGCGGCGGACCCGGCCGCGGCGGGCAGGCTGGCCGGGGCGTGCGGCCGGTCCATCGAGGATCTGAGCGCTCGGACGGAGTACCAGCAGGTGCTGGTCAACCCGTCCGGGACGCGGACGCTGCGGGCGTCCGTGGTGCCACAGCGGGTGCGCCGGCCGAACGGGTCGTGGGCGACCATCGATCCCAACCTGCGTCCCGCCGCCGGCGGGCTCGCACCGGTGGCCTCGGCGGCGGACCTGACGTTCTCGGCGGGCGGCTCGGGCCCACTGGTCACTTGGCGGGAGAGCGGGTCGACCTTCACCCTGGCCTGGCCGCTCGGCGCGTTGCCGGCTCCCGAGGTGCACGGTGGGACGGCCACCTACCGGAACGTCCTGCCGGACGTGAACCTGCACGTGACGGCAACCGCCGACGGCTACACCCACGTGGTGGAACTGCTGTCCGCGCGGGCGGCGGCGAACCCGGCGGTGCGGTCGCTGCGGTACCGGACCGGTGGCGACATGCGGGTGGTCCCGAACGGTGCGGGAAAGATCCGGCTGGTCGCGGCATCCGGCGCGGTGGTGGCGACCTCGACGCCGGCGACCATGTGGGACTCCTCGGACGACCCGGCGCGGGCCGGTGAGGTGCTGCCGGCGGTGGCCGCGGCGCGAGCGGCCGGCCGGGTTCAGCCGGGGGAGCGGTCCACGGCGGTGGAGCCGGCGGTGACCGCCCGGACCGCGTCGGTGGCGGTGGCGGCATCGGGCGGGGAACTGCGGGTGACCCCGGACGCCGCACTGCTGGCGGATCCGGGACTGACCTATCCGGTGTTCGTGGATCCGACGCTCGAAAAGCTGCGGAACCGGTGGGCGTACTCGACCAGCAACGGCGAGAACAACGACAGCACGGCGGCGCGGGTCGGCCGACAGCCGTACGTGGAGGACGGCAACGGGGAACTGTACCGGTCGTACTACGACTTCCCGCTCAGCGCGTTCCGTGGCAAGAAGGTGCTGGCCGCCACGGTCCGGGTGACCCTGGACCATTCGTTCTCCTGCACGCCCACCTGGGTACACCTTTACCGGGTCGGCGCCATCACGGTGTCCAGCGGCGGCCGGATGGGTTGGTCGACCAGACCGATGCCCGGCAGTGGCACCAAGTGGCTGGACTCGTGGGAGGGCAACGCGAACGAGGCCGGCGGCTGTGGATCGGTGCAGCCGGACACCGACGCCGAGTTCTCCAGCTCCACCCTGAAGGACGACGTGCAACTCGGGGTGAACAGCAACTGGCCGACGTACACGGTCGGGCTGTGCGCCTGCAACAGCTCGGGTGACCTGGAGTCGGAGCAGGACCGGTGGAAGAAGTTCTACCCCAACAAGGCGTGGCTGGAGGTCACCTACGACACGCCACCCTCGACCCCGACCGACCTGCGGACGTCCGGACAGGCGTGTGGGTCGACGATCGGCACCTCCTCGCCCGTGCTGAAGGCGTACTACGGGGACGGCGACGCCCAGAACGACAGCCTGGTGGGCTACTTCGAGTACCAGGAGCTGCCGTCGGGGTCGATCGTCGCCAAGACCGGCCAGACCAAGCCGGGCAACAACTACGGCGAGTCCGGCACGATCACCCTGGGCAGCTCGGCGGAGGGCAAGACGTACCAGTGGCGGGTGCGTACCCGGGACGCCGCCGGCGTCGAGTCGGCGCGGACCGCCTGGTGCGCGTTCACCGTCGACGTCTCCAAGCCGGGCATGCCCGGCGTGGCGTCGACCGCCTACCCCGCCGACGGCGTGGCGCACGGCGGGCCGGGGGTGTCCGGGTCGTTCACGTTCACCGCGGGCGCGCAGGACGTGGTCAAGTACGTCTACGGCTGGGTCGGGCAGACCGCACCGCTGACCACGGTGACCGTGGCCGCGGGTGGCTCGTACGCCGTGACGCTGACGCCGCCGCGATTCGGCCTGAACCGGCTCGAGGTCTACAGCCTCGACAAGGCCAACAAGCGCAGCGACACCAACGCCTACAGCTTTCTCGTTGACCGGCCTGCCCCCGCTGTCGCTAATTGGCCCCTCGACACGATTGCCGGACACAATTTCAAGGACCTGGTCAGCGGCACCAGCCTCACCCCCACTGGGACGGTGACCTGGGCGACCGACAGCCGCATCATCGGCGAAGGCACCGCGTCCTTCGATCAGAACCAGTACCTGTCCGGAAGCGTTCCGGCGCTGGACACCAGCAGGTCGTTCAGCGCCTCCGCCTGGGTGCGTCTCGCGGACTCCGATCCCGGCGACCCGGATCCGGATCTGCCAACCGGCAACTGGACAGCGGTGAGTAAGTCGGGTACCCAGCTCAGCCCGTTCTACCTCGGATACCGGTTCGTCGCGGGAGCTCCACGTTGGTCCTTCTCCTTGCCAGGGGGCGACGTCGAGCAGGGCTTGTGGGTCCACGCCTACTCAGCGAAGCCCCTGGTTACCAGCGACGTCGGCAGGTGGACGCATCTCGCCGGCTCGTATGACGTCGACACCGGAGAGATCAAGCTGTACGTCGACGGCCAACTCGCTGGCAGCGCGGTCCAACGAAATCTGTCCTGGAGGGCCGATGGGCCCGTGGTCATCGGTGCTGGCCAGTACACCGAGCCGGGTGGTAGGCCATACATGGCCGTCAAGTGGCGCGGACAGATCACCGACGTCAGGGTCTGGAATCGGGTCCTGACCACGGACGACCTGTGGGGCACCGACGAGGATGCTGCGGCCGGTACGCCGGAGACCCCTGGCGTCCTGTCACCGGTACCGGTGGCCTCCTGGGACTTCAACGGCGCGTTGGCAGCCGGCTGTGGTTCGGTGCGGAGCGGTGGTCCCTGGGCAAACCGGTTGACCCTGTACGGCTGCACCGACCCGTACTCCGCAGCCCAGAACGTCGGCTTCACCGGTGACGGCCACGACGACAACGAGGCTCTCTGGCTGAACCACCCACAGCCCGACGGATACGGCAGTACGGGCGACAAGACCGGCTACGCCGCCACCAGCGGCCCGGTCGTCAACACCGGACAGTCCTTCACCGTTTCCGCCGCCGTTCGCGTGGCGGAGTTCACCGGTCAGGACCAGGTGTTCGTCCGGCAGGGCGCGGCCAACTCGGCCGAGGGCGCCGGCAAGCTGTACCTGAACCAGTACGGCGAACTGTCCTTCGCGGTCGCCACACCGGACGGTGTGGGGGGAGTGACCTGGGCCTCGACGAAGTCCGACGCCAAGGTGACGGCGACTGACCTGGGCCAGTGGATCCACCTGGTCGGTGTCTTCGACGCTGGTTCTCACGAGGTCCGCCTCTACGTCAATGGTGTGCGTCAGCAGGTGGTGGCGACGGGCGTCCTCGGTGCTGCCTCCCCGCAGCCGCTCTATGTCGGTGGCAACGGGGCCTGGGGCAACTATCTCCACGGCGACATTGACCAGGTCCGGGTCTATGCGGGTGCGATGTCGGACCGCGAGGCCAGGGCCCTCTACGACAACTCCTGATCGACGGGCGCGGCGGCGGCCCGACCGGAGTCTCCGCGCCCACCCCGAGCTTCCTGGTGAAACCCCTGACGACGGAGGTCGTTGATGCTCGCTCGTCCATGGCAGGTCCGGCCGGCCGGAGTGCCCCGCCGGGTCCGCCGCGCGATCCGGTTCTGGTCGCGGCGGCTGCGCCGGGCACGCCGTCCGGGCCTGGCCGGGGCGGTGGTCCTGTTCGTGCTGGCGTCACTGCTGGTCACGATGCCGGAGCAGGCGACGGCGACCCCGTTGCGGCTGAAGGTGACCCAGCCGAAGCCGGTCACCGCGAAGCCGGTCACTCCGAAGCCCCGGCCGGCCGACCTGTCGCAGGGTGCCAACGGCCGACCGGCCAGCGCGGCGAGCTGGCCTACGCCGGAAAGCGCCGAGGTCGCCCTCGGGGCGACGCCGGCCGCTGCCGCCGGTGGCTCGGCCCGGTCGACCAAGCCGGCAGGGCCGGTCCGGGCCGGGAAGACGCCGGTCTGGCTGGCGCCGGCCGGAACGTCGGGCGGCACGGCGGCGAGGAGTGAAGGAGCGCCGGTCACCCGGGCCCGAGTAGAGGTCCTGGACCGGGCGAAAACACCGGCAAGCCTCCGCGACTCCCTGCTGCTCCGGGTCGGACGGGCGGATGCCGCCGCGGCCCCCGGCCGGGTAAGCCTCGCCGTTGACTACAGCGGCTTCGCGGGCGCGTTCGGCGCGGACTGGTCCACCCGGCTCCGGCTGGTGGCCCTGCCCGAGTGCGCGCTGGCCAATCCGACCAACCAGACCGGCGGTGGATGTGCGCCGACCCCGCTGGCCAGCCACAACGACGTCAAGCACCACCGGGTCACCGCGGACGTCGACCTGCGGGCCGCCGGAACCCCTTCGGCCACCGCCGAGGCCGCTGACTTTACCGCCCTGGTGGCCCTGCAGGCGGCCCCGAGCGGGCCGACCGGCGACTACCGGGCCACCCCGTTGCAGGCGTCGTCCACCTGGTCGGCCGGGGGTTCGACCGGCAACTTCTCCTGGTCGTACCCGGTCCGGGTGCCCCCGGCGCCCGGCCTCACCCCGAAGGTGGAGCTGTCGTACTCGTCGAGCAACGTCGACGGCCGCAGCGACGCCTCGAACAACCAGCCGTCCTGGCTTGGTGAGGGCTTCGAATACGCGCCCGGCTTCATCGAGCGCCGGTACGTGTCCTGCGCCGACGACACCGCGAACGGCGCCACCAACAACGACCAGGTCGGCGACCTGTGCTGGGGCACCGACAATGCGGTGCTCTCGCTCAACGGCAGTTCCACCGAACTCGTCCGGGACGGCGCCAGCGGGACCTGGCGGCTCAAGGACGACGACGCGTCCAAGGTGGAAAAGCTGGCCGGCGCATCGAACGGGGACGACAACGGCGAGCACTGGAAGGTCACCACCGCCGACGGTACGCAGTACTACTTCGGCCTCGACGACCTGCCCGGGCAGGGTTCCGCGACGAACTCCACGAACACCGTCCGGGTCTACGGCAACCACCTGAAGGAACCCTGCTACAACTCGTCGTTCGCCGCAGCCCACTGTGACCAGGCGTGGCGGTGGAACCTGGACTACGTCGTGGACACCCACGGCGGGACCATGTCGTACTGGTACAGCAAGGAGACGAACAAGTACGCGGCCAACGTCACCGACTCGGACGACGTGACGTACGACCGGGCCTCGACGCTGACCCGGATCGACTACGGCACCTGGGACCGTGGCACCGGGGACCGGTCCGTGACGCCGGTCGGCCAGGTCCTGTTCACCACCTCCGACCGCTGCGTGTCGAGCTGCACCACCCACGACGAGGCGCACTGGCCGGACGTGCCGTGGGACCAGGAGTGCACCGGCGCCGACTGCCACGGACAGTACTGGCCGACGTTCTGGTCGAAGCGACGCCTCACGAAGATCACCACACGGGTCGCCGGGGTTTCCGGTGATGTCGACTCCTGGACGCTCAACCAGAACTTCCCGCCGAACGGCGACGGCTCCCGGGACGGCATGTGGTTGGACAGCATCCAGCACTCCGGGCCGATCGGTGAGTCGGCGAGCGTCCCCGAGATCAACTTCGACTGGGTGCAGCGGCCCAACCGGGTCGACCAGACCAACGACGGCAAGCCGCCGATGTTCTGGATGCGGCTCGGCGTCATCTGGACCGAGACCGGCGGCAAGATCTCGGTGGTCTACTCGAATCCCGAGTGTGTCAAGGACAGCGTCATGCCCGCGTCGCCGGAGACGAACAGCCTGCGCTGCTACCCGGTGCTCACCGAGGACCCGTACACCAAGAAGACGGTCACCGACTACTTCAACACGTACGTTGTCAAGCAGGTCATCGAGTCCGACTGGACCGGTGGCGCCACCGATGTGATCACCTCGTACGAGTATCTGGACGGGGCGGCCTGGCGGCACGCGGACGACGACGGGCTCACCAAGGACAAGTTCCGAACCTGGTCGGACTACCGCGGTTACGCCCGGCTGCGGGTCCGCAAGGGTACCGACGGCAAGGAGACCCTCACCGAGACCCGGTACTACCGGGGCATGCACGGCGACAAGCAGTCGCCGACCAGCGGGACGCGCAGCGTACAGTTGCCGGCCATCGACCTGAACGGCGACGGCGACACGGCGGATGCCGCGGACGCGCCCCAGGTCAACGACGACAACGCGCTCGCCGGCCAGGTCCGGTCGGAGACCGTCTACAACGGTGTGGACACCGACGTGGTGTCCCGGACCGCGAGCCAGGGCTGGCAGTCCGGCCCCACCGCCACCCGCGACATGGGGGACACCACCACGTACGCCCGGTACACCGGCACGCAGACGACGTGGAGCGCCGTGAAGCTCGATGGCGGGCGAGGCTGGCGGGTGACCCGCAAAGACAACACCTTCGACGAGTACGGGATGGCGGCGACGACCACCGACCAGGGCGACCTGGCCAGGAGCGACGACCAGACCTGCACGAAGACCAGTTACGCCCGTAACACCGACCTCAACCTGCTGTCGTTGACCGGTCGGATCGAGGTGTACGCGCTGCCCTGTGGGACCAACCCGACCAGCACCGACGATGTGATCAGCGACGCCCGGACCTTCTACGACAAGCAGGAGTCGGGCGAGCAGCCGACCAAGGGCGACGCCAGGAAGACGCAGGTCCTGAAGGACTGGACCGCCGCGTCCGGCACCGTCTGGCTGACCACCGCGACGTCGACGTACGACCCGTACGGCCGGGCCACCGGGACCACCGATGTCCGCAACAACACGACCACGGTGGATTACACGCCGAAGACCGGCGGGCCGGTCACCAAGGTCACCACCACCAACCAGCTCGGCTGGATCTCGACCCAGGAGCTGTCCCCGACGCTCGGCGTGCCGACCAGGACCACCGACCAGAACGGGAAGATCACCGACCTGCGGTACGACGGCCTGGGCCGGCTGCGAAAGGTGTGGCTGCCGAACCGGTCCATCGGCATCGACCCGGCGAACCCGTCCAGCACACCCTCGATCGAGTACGTCTACACGATCCGCAACACCGGCGGAGTCAACGCGGTCACCACCAAGACCCTGAACGCCGAGGGCAACTACGTCACCTCGTACGCGCTCTACGACGGCCTGCTGCGACCCCGACAGACCCAGGCGCCCGCCGCGTCCGGCGGCGGGACCGTGTTCACCGAGACCGTGTACGACGCCGCCGGCCGGACCGCCTACACGAACGCGAACCACCACGACCCGAAGCTGAATCCGGGCACGTCGCTCAAGTCGATCGCCGAGTGGGAGAGCATCAGCCAGACGGTCAGCGAGTACGACCGAGCCGGCCGGCTCACCGCGACGGTGCTCAAGACCAGCGGCGACGAGCAGTGGCGGACCACCACCGGCTACGGCGGCGACCGGGTGTACGTCACCCCGCCACAGGGCGGCACGCCGACCACCACGATCAGCGACGCCCGGGGCAATACCGTCGAGGTGCGGCAACATTCCGGCGGGTCCACCAGCGGGGCGTACGACGCCAGCACCTACACCTACAACCGGAAGAACCAACTGGTCGAGGTGAAGGACCCGGCCGGCAACCCGTGGAAGTACGGCTACGACATCCGGGGCCGGCAAACGTCGGCGGACGACCCGGACAAGGGCCTGACCACATCGACGTTCAACGACTACGGCGACCTCACCACCACCAAGGACGCCCGGAACAACACGCTGGTCTACGAGTACAAAGACCCGCTCGGCCGGAAGACCGGTGTATACGACGGGTCCATCGCTCCGGCCAACAAGCGGGCCACCTGGGCGTACGACCCGAGCGGCGCCAAGGGCCAGCTCGCCTCCAGCAGCCGGTGGACCGGCTCGGGCGCCAACGAGTACAAGACCACCATCAACGGCTACAACGCCCTCTACCAGCCCACCGGGGAGACCTACACCATTCCCCCGGTGGAGACCGGACTCAGCGGCACGTACACGTACTTCCGCAGCTACAAGGCGGACGGAGTCAGCGTCGGCGTGGCCCAGTTCCCCGAGAACGACGGGCTGGGTTTCGAGCAACTGACCTACACCTATGACATGGTCACCGGACTCGCGGACAAGGTCAAGACCGATTGGATAGGAGCCGGCCAGTACGTTTCCGGTACCGAGTACACCGCGTTCGGCGAGCCGGGCGTCGTGACGTTCCAGCAGGCGGGTCAGCACTATCTTCAACGCGGCTGGACCTACGACGACGTCACCCGGCAGCTCAAGCGGGCCACGACGGCCCGGGAGGTGGCTCCGCAGTCGGTCGCCGACGTCAACTACAGCTACGACCCGGCCGGCAATGTCACGGGCATCGCGGACAGGCCCGCCGGCGGTATCGCGGACAACCAGTGCTTCGGCTACGACTACGCCCGCCGGCTGACCGAGGCGTGGACGCCGTCGTCCGCCGATTGCCAGGCCGCGCCGTCGGTGTCCGGGCTCGGCGGACCCGCCCCGTACTGGCACTCCTGGTCGTTCGACCCCGTGGGCAAGTCGGTGGGCAACCGGGTCACGGAGACCCAACACGGCACGGTGACGACGCAGGCGACGTCCAGGTATCCGGCAGCCGGTGCCGCCCGACCGCACGCCGCGACCTCGGTGACCACGACGGGCAACGGGGCCGGGACGAAGAACTACGGGTACGACGCTGCGGGCAACACGACCTGCCGGCCGAGCCCCACGGCCACCGGCAACACCTGCCCCACCGGGACCGGGAGCCAGGCGCTCACCTGGGACAGCGAGAACCGGCTCACGGGCCTGACCGACAACGGCAAGAACAATTCCTACCTGTACGACGCGAACGGCTCCCGGCTCATCGCGCGCGACTCGACGGGTGCCACGCTGTACCTGCCCGGGACCGAGATCCGGTACACCACCAGCACGGCATCGAAGACGACCACCCGGTACTACAGCCACCTCGGTCAGACCGTCGCGATGCGTAAGACTGGCACCGAACCGGTTTGGCTGGTGAACGACGCCCAGGGCACCCAGCAGATCGCGGTGGACGCGGGAAGCCAGACGATCACGCAGCGACGGCAGACGCCGTACGGCGGTCCGCGTGGGACCGGCGCGGCGCCGGCCTGGCCCAACCAACTCGGCTTCGTGGGCGGCACCATCGACGGCGGCACCGACCCGACCGGGTTGACCAATGTGGGCGCCCGTCCGTACGACACCATGCTGGGCCGGTTCGTGACCGTTGACCCGGTGATGGACCTGGCCGATCCGGAGCAGTGGAACGGCTACGCCTACGCCGGCAACTCCCCGGTCACCTCCTCCGACCCCTCCGGCCTGATGCCTCCCCCGGACCGGGAAACAGGTTCCGTCTGTGACCAGAAGTGTCAGGACGCTCTCGACGACTACTTCGGCAATGGTGGCGGAGGCACTTTCTATCTGGTGCCGGCCGTGTGGCAACCAACTGCCGAAAAATTCGGGAGTTTCGCCCTTGGCATGAAGGCCGGCGCTGACATGTACGTCCCCGACCGTCTGCTTGGTGCGTGGGCGGCAGTGAGGCATCCGCGTCAAACGCTGGTGGCCATCGTGGAGGAGGTGAACTACTGGGACCTACGGTATCCGAGCGCGACCGGCAAGGCGGCATGGGCATGTCTCGTGAGTGGGCTATGCCGAGCCTACGACAATTGGAAAGCAGGAAAACCCTTTGAAGCAGGGTACGACGTAAGCCAATTCGGTGTCGACATTGTCTTCGGCGCCGCAACCGCTGGCACGGGCGAGGTGGCGGCCACAAGCCGTGCGCTCGATGTCCTCGGTGAAGCTGCAGAAGCCTCACGTCCGGTAAGGAAAGTCCTGGGATGCCGCAAAAGTTTTGATCCCGCCACGGCGGTCTTGATGGCAAACGGCACAACCAAGCCAATCGTGGATGTCAAGGTTGGCGATGAGGTACTGGCCACCGATCCCGAGGCGGACGTGACAGCGGTCGAGAAGGTCACCGCCGTCCATCGGAACAACGACGCGGATCTAGCGGACCTGACCGTCAAGGACGACACCAGCGGGGCAACCGCCATCCTGCACACGACCTGGCTTCACCCCTTCTGGAGCGTCAATCGGCACGCATGGGTCGACGCCGCCGACCTGATTGCAGGAGACCAACTCCTTGACGCCGACGGCCGCACCACCCAGACCGTGGTCGCGGTGAAGACCTGGACCGGTCTGCGGTGGATGTACAACCTCACCGTCACCGACCTTCATACGTTCTATGTGGTAGCCGGTAGTACGCCGGTGCTGGTTCACAACGACGACTCAGGAAGCGGTCTACGATGGGAACCGAACCCTAAGCATGGGGTTGTCGCCCGAGGTAGCGCCAACGCTGAGCCAATGGATCCTGAAGGAACGCTTGCTCGATCAGTACAGATCGGCCCCAATTCCAGTCGACGTATCGGCGTTGACCCTACGAACGGAGAGTTTGCGATCTTCGATGAGACCTACCCCGATAGCGGTGTGTTCCATGGCCACGCAAGATCATGGGATGAGCTTAACCCCAAACAGCAGAGTGCCGCGATTAAGGCGGGAATGGCTAATCGGAGAGGGAAGATTCTTGGATTCGGCGGATGTTGAGGGCGGCGGAACGGTACCAGGGCGGCCTAGATATCACAGCCCTGACTACCCGGATCTAGCTACGGCCAAGTCGGTGCTTACTGGCGGTGACGGGAGACGGGTGGCTGAGGTGCTGACGGGCTTGGCATTGCATCACACTAATAGACGATGGATTGAAGCTGAGGCGGTTAGACTTGCGGGGCACTCGGACCCTAAGGTGAGAATGGTGGCGGCCACTGCCCTTGGGCATTTAGCTCGGCGGTTTGGCAAAATAGATGAAGAGACTGTTTTGCCAGCCTTGCGTCGCCTGTTGAAGGATCCTCAGGTAAGGGGTCGGGCTGAGGATGCAATGGACGACATAGCGATGTTTTGCCGCGTTGCGGATTAGTGCGTCGGGCCGGCTAAGGTCGGCGTAGGGTATTGCGGGCTGTGCGCTTATGTTGCCGTCACGATTGCCGTCATAGTAACCTTCATTGACAGTGGTGAACTGGTCTGTTGTGTCGGTGGAGCCGGAGTTGCGGAGCCCTGGACCCAATGCCGGTTACTTAGCCTCGGCCCTTCGTTAAGGGGTGTCCAAGGGCTGGGCAATAACGAAGAAGTGCCTTCTGATCAGGGAAAATAGGGCTTGTCGAGAGTCCTGTTAACCCGCCACGGAAGGCACTTGCAGGGTGAAGGTTACCGCAACACGTCCGAAGATCACGGTGGCCGGGGACGGGCGGGGTGTGGTCGGTCATGCCGGTACCCGGCTACTCGCCGATCTCGCTGACGCGACCGGGCTGACCAGTGCGTTCAGTCAAGCCCTCGTAGCGCTGCGGCAGCCTCAGCGCGGGCATGACCCGGGCCGGATCGCCGTCGATCTCGCGGTGATGCTGGCTGATGGTGGTGAGGCCATCGCGGATCTGGCCGTGCTGCGGGATCAGCCGGCCCTGTTCGGGCCGGTCGCGTCCGACCCGACCGCGTGGCGGCTGCTGTCCCGCCTCGACGACAGTGTGTTGGCCGAGCTGCGTTCCGCCCGGGCTTATGCCCGTGAGGTCGCCTGGGCCCAGCACGCCGAGGTTCGCGGCGACCTACCGCGGCCGATGGTGGCCGGCCAGCCGGTCGATGGCCTGGTCCTGGACATCGACGCGACCATCGTGATCTGTCATTCCGAGAAGGAGTCAGCGACCCGTACCTGGAAGAAGACGTTCGGGTTCCATCCGCTACTGTGCTTTCTGGACAACACCGGCGAAGCGTTGTCCGGGCTGCTGCGTGAAGGCCGGGCCGGATCCAACACCACCGACCACATCACCGTCGTCGACTAGGCCTTGGCCCAGATCCCCGACGTTCATCGGCATGGCACCCCGATCCTGCTGCGTTCGGACTCGGCCGGTTCCAGCCACGGCTTCCTCGCCCACATCCGATCCTTGCGCGATCAGCACCTCGACATCCGATTCAGTGTCGGCGCCGCGATCACCGAACCGGTCCGGGAAGCGATCCGGGCCGCGCCCGGCTGGATCCCCGCCGTCGACACCGGCGGCGATCCTCGTGACCATGCCGAGGTCTGCGAGATCACCGGCCTGTTCGACGCCACCTGCTGGCCGGACGGCACGAGGTTCCTCGTCCGCCGGGAACGCCCACACCCCGGCGCCCAACTGTCGCTGTTCGACACCATCGAAGGCTGGCGGCATCAGGTCGTCGCCACCGACACCCCCGCCGGAAACGGCAGCATCCAATTCCTGGAGGCCCGCCACCGGGCCCACGCCCGCGTCGAGGACCGCATCCGCTGCGGCAAGAACACCGGCTTCGGCCGGTTCCCCTCCCGCGTCTTCGCGATCAACCAGGCATGGCTGCAACTCGCCCTGACCGGTATCGACCTGCTCGCCTGGACCCAAACCCTGCTCCTGGACGGCGAACTGGCCACCGCCGAGCCCAAGAGACTGCGTTACCGACTGCTGCACGTCGCCGCCCGGATCACCCGCACCGCCCGCCAGACCCGCCTCGCGATCGCCGTCAACTGGCCCTGGACCGACGCCTTGACCAGCGCGTTCAGCCACCTCGCCGCGCTACCCCGACCCACCGGCTAACCCCGCAGCTCACACACCAACCAGCAACACGGAGGAACCTGGCCGAGCGCCGGGCCCTCAACATGCCCACAAAACAGTGACAAACACACGAATCACATTCATCGAAAAACAACTATGAACCGACAGCCAAACGAAAGACTGAGGTTAGGTGTCTTCGCCTGCGGTTTTGTGCGTGCGGGTTTGGTTGCGGTGACGATGGTGATGGCCGGGTGGGGTGGTTCGGGCGGGTTGTCATGCTCGGCGTGTTTGAGTGCCCAGTTCGACATCTTGCGTTTGATGACGCGGGGGTTGGTGCGCCGGCGGCGTGGTGGCAGGAGCCGTTCGAGGATCTCAGCCAGCGTTGTGGTGATCGCGTGGGCGAGTCTGCTGGGGGGAAAACGCCGCCTGGGCGGTGACCTGGCGGCGGACGATGTTGAGAGTGCGAGTGAATGACATCCGGTCGGGGTCGTGCTCGGAGCTGGCGGCGGCGTGGTGCATCAGGGTCCGGATCGCGTGGTGTGACAGCAGCAGTCCGTAGAGTTCCTGCTCGACGCCGAGGGGATGCTGTGACCGTAGGATCATGCCTGGACCGCCCTGGTGGGTTTTGAGTTCGTCGAGGGTCGACTCGACCTCCCACCGTTGGGCGTAGAGCGCGGCGACCTCTTCAGCGGGCGCCATGGTGTGGTCCAGGATGGTGGTGATCAGCCGGTAGACGGTGTCACTGCCGTTGATCGTGTACTCCACGACCCGCACGGTGATCGCATGCTGGCGGCGGTAGTGGTCGGCGGTCGAGGCGATGTTCGACAGGTATGAGCCGTCGGGAAGTTGCGCGTCAACGGGTAGCCGCGATGAGGCTCTGGTTCGCCACAACAGGTCCGCGCCCGTCGCGCAGGCGGCCTGCCACAGGTCGTAGCCGGGAAAGCCGCGGTCGGCCAGCAGCAGCATCCCCGGTGACAACGCGGGCAGCAGGTCCAGGGTCAGCACCCGTTCATGCGTGGCCAGCGGCCCGATCGCCGCGGCGAATACGGCGTGGGTGCCGCACTCGACCAGCACCGCCATCCTGGCCTGCGGATACGCGGCCCTTCCGTCACCACGGGCCGAGCCGGGACGCCCGAAGTGGTCCACGTTGGAGACGGTGTCGGGGATGTCGAACGTGGTGCCGTCCACCGCGACCAGCCGCCACCGCCGGTAGAACGCCCCCACCGTGTCGGCGGCCGCTACCGGCCGGCAGACCCGGTCGAACAACACCCGAAACGGTTCGACGCCCACCCTTGCCCGGGCCTTCCAGATCGCCGCGCTGGTAGGCACCCGCCACACCCCCTCCCACCGGCGCTGACCAGGCAAACCCTGCGTCAGCAGCCGAAGCACCTCCTCATAGCCCTGCCCGAAGAACAGGCATCGCCAAAACGAAGTACACGACCACCCGAGACGGCAACAACCGTGACCGCTGCTGCACCCGGCCCGTCGACGCCAACACCTCGTCGATCAACCCCGGCGGAAACATTCGGGTCAACACCCCGATCGCGATCCGATCCGACAAACGCTCACCCGACGACTTCACCTGACCAGCACGCGGCACACCCCTACAACGACCCCAAACGGTCAAAGTGGGACTGTACAAATAACGGCTGATCGACCGATCAAGGGAGAGACGCCAGATGATGACCGAGACCATCGTGGAACAGCCGGCCGTGGAGCCGTCGGGTGTGGTCACGGATGA